>NZ_JBIUHC010000152.1:0-23379 GCF_044627735.1 Cupriavidus sp. CuC1
TGAAGTTAACACCGTCAGATTGTGTTTACAAGTAGCACTGCCTTATCGAGGACGCCGATTTGTGGGCAAACCTAAGCCATGAGGGGAGAGGGAGTAACAGCCGTCGTCATGGCACGCGGCTTTGGCCCGTTCCCCGGCTTCGGCAAATGCCCCGGTCAGCAAAGACAAAAGCCCGCTTGCGGGCTTTTGTCTTTCTACAGCGTGAAGAACAGCAAGCCGTTCAACCCACCCATTTCCGCGCATTGCGGAACATGCGCATCCACGGGCTGCCGCCATCTTCCACCTGCTTCCAGGCGTCCGGCGCCCAGCTCATGGTGGCGGTGCGGAACACGCGTTCCGGGTGCGGCATCAGCACGGTGAAGCGGCCGTCGGTGGTGGTCACCGAGGTGATGCCGTCCGGCGAGCCGTTCGGGTTCAGCGGGTAGGTTTGCGTCGGCGCGCCGCGGTTGTCCACGAAGCGCAGCGCCACCTGGGCCTGGCTCTTGTCGCCTTGCTGCGAGAAGTCGGCGAAGCCTTCGCCGTGCGCCACCACGATGGGGATGCGGCTGCCTTCCATGCCGGCGAAGAAGATCGACGGCGAGGATTGCACTTCCACGGTGACGTAGCGCGCTTCGTACTGCTCGGACTGGTTGCGGGTGAACTTGGGCCATGCGCCCGCGCCCGGGATGATCGGGGCGAGGTTGCTCATCATCTGGCAGCCGTTGCACACGCCCAGCGCGAAGGTGTCCTGGCGGTTGAAGAAGGCCGCGAACTGCTCGGCCATCTGCGCGTTGAACAGGATGGTCTTGGCCCAGCCTTCGCCGGCGCCCAGCACATCGCCGTAGCTGAAGCCGCCGCAGGCGACAAAGCCGGAGAAGTCGGCCAGGTTGGCGCGCCCGGCGATCAGGTCGCTCATGTGGACGTCGTGCGTGTCGAAGCCCGCGCGGTCCATGCTGTACGCCATTTCGATCTGCGAGTTGACGCCCTGCTCGCGCAGGATCGCCACGCGCGGACGCGCGCCGGTGGCCACGAACGGCGCGGCGATGTCTTCTGCCGGATCGAAGGTCAGCACCGGCGAGATGCCCGGGTCCGCCGCGTCGAGCACGCGGTCGTATTCGCTGTCGGCGCAGGCCGGGTTGTCGCGCAGGCGCGCGATGCGCCAGCTGACTTCGCTCCAGGTGCGCTGCAGCTCGCCGCGCGCGGCGCCGAAGACCTTCTTGGCGTCGCGGTAGATCTCGATCTGGTCGGTGGCGTTGGGCTTGCCGACCACGTGGCTGCAGGCCGACAGGCCAACCTCGCGCAGCACGGCGAACACGGCGTCGCGCTCTTCCAGGCGGACCTGGATGACCGCGCCGAGCTCTTCCGAGAACAGCGCGCGCAGGGTCTGGTCGTCGCGGCGGCCGGAGATTTGCTGGGTCCAGTTCTTGGCGTCGCCGAAGTCCTGCTCCTGCACCGGGTCCAGCGCCAGCATGTCGACGTTGAGCGACAGGCCGCAATGGCCGGCAAAGGCCATCTCGGCCAGCGCTGCCATGAAGCCGCCGTCGGAGCGGTCGTGGTAGGCCAGCAGCTTGCCGTCGCGGTTCAGGCGCTGGATCACGTTGAAGAAGTTCTTCAGGTCCTCGGCGCTGTCCACGTCCGGCGTGGTGTCGCCCACCTGCTGCGTCACCTGGGCCAGGATGCTGCCGCCGAGGCGGTTCTTGCCGCGGCCGAGGTCGATGGCGATCAGCACGCTGTCGCCCGCATCGGTGCGCAGTTGCGGGGTCAGGGTGCGGTCGGTGTCATCCACGGCGGCAAACGCCGAGATGATCAGCGAGACCGGCGCGACCACTTCCTTGTCGACGCCGTTGTCCTGCCACTTGGTGCGCATCGACAGCGAATCCTTGCCCACCGGGATGCTGATGCCGAGCGCCGGGCACAATTCCATGCCAACCGCGTGCACGGTGTCGTACAGCTTGGCGTCCTCGCCTTCCACGCCGCAGGCGGCCATCCAGTTGGCCGACAGCTTGACCTTGCCCAGGTCCTTGACCGGCGCGGCGGCCAGGTTGGTCAGCGCCTCGCCGATGGCCATGCGGCCGGACGCGGGGGCGTTGATCACGGCCAGCGGCGTGCGCTCGCCCATGGTCATGGCTTCGCCGGCGCGGCCCTTGTAGTCGAGCGTGGTCACGGCCACGTCGGCCACCGGCACCTGCCAGGGGCCGACCATCTGGTCGCGCGCGTTCATGCCGCCGACGGTGCGGTCGCCGATGGTGATCAGGAAGGACTTGCTGGCTACGGTCGGGTGGCGCAGCACGTCACGCACGGCCTTGTCCAGCGCGATGCCGGTCACGTCCACCGGGGGCAGGCTTTGCTCGACATGCTTGACGTCGCGGTGCATGCGCGGCGGCTTGCCCAGCAGCACGTCCATCGGCATGTTCACGGCATAGTGTTCCTTGAGCGCCGCGTCGACGTGCGCGTCAACCAGTTGCAGCTGCTGCTCTTCGGTGGCGATGCCCACCACGGCAAACGGCGAACGCTCGCGCTGGCACATGGTCTGGAACAGCGGGAAGGATTCCGGCGCCACCGCCATCACATAGCGTTCCTGCGACTCGTTGCACCAGATCTCGGCCGGGCTCATGCCCGACTCTTCCAGGTGCACCTGGCGCAGGTCGAAGCGCGCGCCGCGGCCCGCGCCGTCCACCAGTTCGGGGAAGGCATTGGAGATGCCGCCCGCGCCCACGTCGTGGATCGACAGGATGGGGTTGTCGTCGCCGAGCTGCCAGCAGGCGTTGATGACTTCCTGCGCGCGCCGCTCCATTTCCGGGTTGCCGCGCTGGACCGAATCGAAGTCCAGGTCGGCGGTATTGGTGCCGGTCGCCATCGAGCTGGCGGCGCTGCCGCCCATGCCGATGCGCATGCCCGGGCCGCCCAGCTGGATCAGCAGGGAGCCTGCCGGCAGCGCCTTCTTGTGCGTGTGGCCGGCGTCGATGTTGCCGATGCCGCCGGCGATCATGATCGGCTTGTGATAGCCGCGCACGGTGCCGCCCACGTTTTGCTCGTAGACGCGGAAGTAACCGCCCAGGATGGCGCGGCCGAATTCGTTGTTGAACGCGGCGCCGCCGAGCGGGCCTTCGGTCATGATCTGCAGCGGCGAGGCGATGCGGTCCGGCTTGCCGGTCACGCTGGCCTTGTCGTCCGGGTTGCGGTGCGCCACCGGCTGGGCGGCGTCGCGCGCGTTCTCCCAGCCTTCCACGGCGTCGGGCAGCATCAGGTTGGACACCGTGAAGCCGGTCAGGCCAGCCTTGGGCTTGCCGCCACGGCCGGTGGCGCCTTCGTCGCGGATTTCACCGCCGGCGCCGGTGGAGGCACCGGGGAACGGCGAGATGGCGGTCGGGTGGTTATGCGTCTCCACCTTCATCAGCGTGTGCGTCAGCGCCTCATGGCGGCCGTACTTCTGCTCGGTGCCGCGCGGGAACCAGCGCTCGGCCACGTCGCCTTCCATCACCGCGGAGTTGTCCGAGTACGCCACGATCGACCCTTGCGGGTTCAACTGGTGGGTATTGCGGATCATGGCGAACAGGGACTTGTCCTGCTGCACGCCGTCGATGGTCCAAGTGGCGTTGAAGATCTTGTGGCGGCAGTGCTCGCTGTTGGCCTGCGCGAACATCATCAGTTCGACGTCGGTCGGGTTGCGCTCCAGCTTGGCGTAGGCGTCGACCAGGTAGTCGATCTCGTCTTCCGACAGGGCCAGGCCCATCTCGGTATTGGCTTGCGCCAGCGCGGCGCGGCCACCGGAGATGTCGATGAAGCGCAGCGGCTTGGCCGGCAGTTCCTGGAACAGGCCGGCGGCGTCTTCACGCGAAGCCACCACGCTTTCGGTCATGCGATCGAACAGGTGGGCGGCTACCGCGGCGCGGGTGCCGGCATCCAGCGTCTTGCGCCCGCGCAGCAGGCCCTTCTTGCAGATCACGGTGATCTCGATGCCACGCTCGATGCGGTGCACGTGCTCGAAGCCGCAGTTATGCGCGATATCGGTCGCCTTGCTGGCCCACGGCGAGATGGTGCCGAAGCGCGGGATCACCACAAAGCGATCACCGTCGGTTTGTGCCTCGAAAGGCGCACCATAGGTCAGCAACGCGGCAATGCGGGCGCTGTCGTCTTGCGACAGCGGCACGTCGGTGTCGACAAAATGCAGGAACTGGCCGTGCACCGACTCGATGTCGGCGTCGATCTGCTTGAGGGCGGTGAGCAGGCGTTGCTGGCGAAAGGCGGAAAGCGCCAATGCACCGGGGAAGCACGAGAAATGCGCCATGGTCTGAGCGGTCGGGAGGGCAGGAGGTAGGGGCTGCTACCGGCCGGCGCCGCTGGTTGGGGCGCCGTGCTGGCGGGAAACCGGGATTATACCTTGTCGAGGGGGGGTTCCCGCGTTGCAGCAGAGGCGGCTTGATGGACAAAGGCGGCGGCGGCCCGGACAAGCTCCGCAGTCGTCACGCGCAACGCCCGGCGCCCGGCCTCGTTGTGCCGCGAAAAGCACCCGGATCTCCCCCCCCCCAGCGCCCTACTGCCGCGCCATCTCCGCCGCCCCAACGCATCGCCGCCCAGCGCCTGCTATGCCTCCAGCGTCACCCCGCCACCTTGAACAGCCGGCCAGGACGGCCGCGATTTGCCGATCCCTCGCCGGGCCGGGCTGCCTCAGGTGCGTGGCTGTCCGGCGGCTTGGTGGATCGCAGCGCGGATCCGCGGGTAGGTGCCGCAGCGGCAGACGATGTGCTCCATCGCCTTGTCGATGTCGGCATCGCTGGGCTTTGGGATGCGTTTCAGGAGCGCGCTGGCCGTCATGAGCTGCGCGCTCTGGCAGTAGCCGCACTGCACCACGTCCAAATCGATCCAGGCGGCCTTCAAAGCCTGCGCCTGCGGGCCCCGCAAGCCTTCGATGGTCACGATCCTGGTAGTTGCCAGCCCGGAGATCGGGTTCATGCAGGCGACCTGCGGCTCGCCATTCAACTGCACCGTGCAGGCCCGGCAAACGCCGATGCCGCAGCCATACTTGGTGCCGGTCAACCCCAGTTCGCACCGGAGTACCCACAGCAGCGGGGTGTCCGGATCGGACTGCACGGACACCGTCTTGCCGTTGATGTTCAGGGGCAGCATGACTTTCTCCCGGGACTCAGGCCAGTTTCAAGGGCAACGCGCGCAGGCGTTGTCCCGTCAGCGCAAACAGGGCATTGGCCACCGCCGGCGCAATCGGCGGCGTGCCGGTTTCTCCCACACCCTGGGGATGCGCCTGGCTTGGCATGATGTAGGTTTCGATCGCCGGGCAGTTGTTCATGAAGATGACGGGGAAATCGCCAAACGTTTTCTGGTGCACCTGGCCGTCGACGATCGTGATCTTCTCGAACAGCGCGGCCGACAAGCCAAAGATGATCGCGCTCTCCATCTGCTGGCGGATCAGGTTCGGGTTCACCGGCATCCCGCAATCGATCGCGCAGACCACCCGGTGCACACGCACAGCCTTGTCCGGCGCCACGGATACCTCCGCCACCTGCGCGACGATGCTGCCGTATGCCTCGTGCAGCGCCACCCCGCGTGCGAGCGCGGCGCCGTCTGCCGTCTTCCCTGGCGGCTTTCCCCAGCCGGCCTTGTCCGCAGCCCTGTGCAACACGGCCAGATGGCGCGGATGCTTGGCCAACAGGCCGGCACGGAAGGCGACGGGATCCTTGCCAGCGGCTGCCGCCAGTTCGTCGATAAAGCTCTCGGTGAAAAATGCCTGGTGTGAGTGGCCAACCGAGCGCCAGAAGCCCACCGGCACCGGCAGGTCGACAATCACGTGCCCGACGCGCGCGTTCGGCCATTCGTAGGGCCGGTCGAACGCGCCTTCCGTGGTGGTCTTGTCGATGCCCAGGCCAGGCAGGCCAAGCAAGCGTGCCAGCATGGCGGGCACGATGGCCTGGCTGGCCGACGTGTTGTGCCATGCCACCAGGTTGCCCGCGCCATCGAGCCCGGCCTTGAAGCGCGAAAGGCAGGCCGGCCGATAGAAGTCGTGCGTGGTGTCCTGGATGCGCGACCAGATCGTCTGCACCGGCCGCCCACCGCCCTCGCGCGCGATCGCCGCCGCCTGGGAGATGAAATCCACCTCCAGCCGCCGTCCGAACGCGCCACCGATCAGTTGCGGCTGCACGTCGACCTTGTCGACATCGATCCCGAGCACCTTCGAGACCGCCCGGCGCGCCAGGCCCGGCAACTGCGTCGAGACCCAGACCCTGGCCGCGCCGTCGCGCACCTGCACCGTGCAGTTGATGGGTTCCACCGCCCCATGCGCGAGGTAGGGTGCGCTGTACTCGGCGTTGACGGGCTTCGCGGCGGACTTCAATGCCGCCTCGACATCGCCGTGCCGGTAGTAGGCGTGGCCGTCGGAGGCGTCCAGCGCCTGCGCGAGACGGCGGCTCACCTCCGGGCTGGACAGTGAGGCGGCCGGGCCGGGATTCCATACGATCTTGACCGCATCCAGCGCCTTCATGGCCCGGTACGCATTGTCCGCGATGACCGCCACCCCGCCGGTGCCGCCGTTGTAGGCATCGACCGCGAGCACCTTGACGATGCCCGGCAACGCGGTGGCAGCCGCGCCGTCGAAGCTCGCCACCGTACCGCCCAGCGTCGGGCACATCGTCACGCTGGCGTACAGCAGGCCCTCGGGCAGCACGTCGATGCCAAAGCGCGCCGTGCCGTCGATCTTGGACGCGGCCTCGATGCGGTGTATGTCCTTGCCGATCAGCTTGAATTCGGATGGCTGCTTGAGCACCGCCTTGGCCGGCAGCGGGAGCTTGCCGGCCTGCGCCGCCAGTTCGCCGAAGGTGGCTGTTTTTCCCGAGGGGTGCAGCACCTTGCCGTCCTGCGCGCGGCACTCGCCCGCCGGCACGTTCCAGCGCGCGGCAGCGGCGCCGATCAGCATCGCGCGGGCGGATGCGCCGGCCTCGCGCATCGGGTCCCACAGGTCGTTGAGGCTCGACGAGCCGCCTGTCACCATCTCGCCGATCTCGCGCATGAGCTTGCGGGTCAGCCAGGCTGCCAGGTGTTTGGCCACGCCATCGTCGTCCGCGCGGAACGGGAGATCGTCGACGGCGACTTCCAGGTTGTTGTAGATCTTGTCCACGGGCGCATGCTCGACCTTCACGTGGGCCCAGTTGGCATCCAGCTCGTCGGCCAGCACCATGGCCAGGCCGGTGTGCGCGCCCTGCCCCATCTCGGAGCGGCACATCATGATGGTGACGGTGTTGTCCGCCGCCACCTTGACCCAGCCATTGAGCCCCACCTGCGTGCCGACCGCGGGCAACGGCTGCGATGTGGCCAGGCGCTGCCGTGGCGGCAGCACCGACCAGCCGATCAGCAATGCGCCGACCGCCCCGATGCCGCCAATGCCGCCGACCAGGAACGTTCTGCGCTTCATCAGAACTCGAGGCAGAAATCGATCAGGCGATGCTTGTCCCAGTACACCTTGCCGAGATACACGCCAGGCGCGATGCAGCGGATCTCGTCACGGATCCAGTGCGCGACCAGCGATGTGGCGGAATAGTCCAGGACGATGCATTCCTTCTGGTCGAGCCAGCTCTCGCCCTTGTACACCTTCGCCAGGATCGCCTCGAGCCCGAAGATGGAGATGCGGTTCTTGAGGACGCCTCGCTTGGCGTCGAAGACCTTTCCCTGCCAGGCAAAGAGGTTGATCATCTTGGCGATGCTCTCGCTAAACACCGTGCCGGGCGAGATGATGGCGGTGCCGGTGGCCTCGCCATCCGGAATGTCGCCGGCCGGGCTGTTGCGGAACAGGTCGTCAAGCTGTTCCTGGCTCATCGCCAGCAGCGTGCGTGTGTCGTATGCCATGTTTGCACCTCCAGTGTCGGTCGCCTGTCTATGCTGCCGCCGCCGCAGTAGCTTGCGCTCTCGCCGCGGCCTTCGCTTCGTGCAAGAGCACATCGGCGGCCTTCTCGGCGATCATGTAGACCGCGCTGGCCAAGAAGAAGCCGGGAATCCGCGGGAAGACCGACGCGTCGACCACCCGCAGCCCGCGCGTGCCATGCACTGAAAAATCGCTGCCCAGCACGCCGCCCGCCTCGCGCGCGCCAATGGCGCAGCTGCACGAGGCATGGTGCCCCCAGGCGTTATCGCGCACATAGCCGCCCAGCTCATCGTCGCTGCGCAGGTGAGCGCCAGGAAGGTGCTCCTGCGCGATCACGCCGCGCTCGACCAGCGGCGCTGCCAGCTTGCGCACAAACCGGATGGCGCCGATCACCGCGCGCAGGTCTTCATCCGCCCCGGCGCCGCCCTCCTCGAAATAGTGGAAATTGATCAAGGGCGGTTCGAGCGGATTCGCGGAGCGCAGCCGCACCGTGCCCGCGCGGTTCTGCGTGTGCGCCTTGAGAATGGCCCAGGTGAGCGCATCATCGCTCTGGGCGAAGAGCTTGGAGTAACCCGGGAAATAGCCAGTGAAATGCTCGACCAGCGCCATGCAGAACACGTCCGGCACGGGCACGGATTTGTGTGAGCGCCGTGCCACCGCGATCGCCACGCCGTTGGAGGTGTAGACGCCATGCCGGCGATCGCGCCAGCTGCAATAGGCCGGATCATCCTTCACGAAGCGGGCGCCATCGAGGATGCGCCACGGCTGCGCCATCCGGCTCACCACGCCCACCTCATAACGATCCTGCAGATTGCGCCCGACGCCCGGCAAGTCCACCTTCACGGGAATGCCGTGCGCGCGCAGGTGCTCGGCCGGGCCGACGCCCGACAGCATCAGCAGCTGCGGCGTATTGAACGCGCCGCCCGCAAGGATCACCGCGCGGCGCGCGCGCACCTCATGGCGCACGCCGGGCGCCGTGCTTGGCGAAACATGCGCCTGGTAGAGGCGCCTGCCCTTCAGGTATTCGACGCCGGTCGCCGTGCCATCCGCGTCCAGCAGCACGCGCGTGGCCAGGGCGTCCATCTCGATATGCAAGCGCGAAGGAAAACGGGCTGCCACATCGAGCACCCGTTCGCGCGCGCCGTTGCGGGCATGCCCGCGCGTGGAAAGCGGCGTGTAGCAAACGCCTTTGAAGCAGCGCCTTCCCCAGATCCTGGAGTTCGGATCGCCTTGCCAGCGCAAGAAGCTCAGGACCGCGTGCAGGCGCCGCGGCACACTGCGCGCCGCCAGTTCCATCGAGCCGAGGATCAGGCGCGTGAGCGCATTGTCGGTCAACGCTTCCAGCGGAAACGCGCGCTCGGTGCTGAGCCATCCGTCCCAGCCGTGCGCCGTGGGATCGATGCCAAGGCGGCGCGCGAGCGCCCACAACGGACGGTGCCGGCATTGCTCCAGCGTCTTGGCGTACCGGCGCATGTGGGCGGCCTTCCACGAAGGGTCGCCGGTCAGCTCGGCAACGCCGTCCCAGTCCGAATCATGCGGATAGACAAAGATCATGGCGTTGTGCGCCGTGCAGCCGCCCAGCGTCGCCGCCCGGGGATAGAGCACGCCTTCGCTGCCGTACTTCGGGTCCCGCCGCTGCTGCGCGTCATCCGCGTAGTGGCGCACGAAAAAATTCCAGCTCATCGCCGGGTTCTCGGAGGCGCACGCGTGAAACGCGGGCACCTCGTAGTCTTCCGGCATGCAAGCCGTGTCAGGCTCGCGCGCATCGTTGCCCGCCTCGAGCAGGCACACACGCATGCCTGCCTCCGCCAGTCGCGCGGCGAGCGTGCCGCCCCCCGCGCCGGAACCGACGATCACGTAATCCCACCCTGGTTCGCCTGGAGCAGACATATCCCCGCCGCGCCGTCTTCTTCAAAACGTCTTGAGAAAGGCTATCAAGGCCCGTTTGTCGTCATCGCTCAATACCGGCTCCTGTCCGAACGACTGCTCATCGGCGCTCAGGCCGGCCTGGTTGTTGAACTCCGCCGTGCCGAAGTAATGGCCGCGGTTCACGATGTAATCCGGACACTTGCTGAGTTCCAGCATCGGCTTGACCAGGTTGGCGTAGGTCTTGCCCAGATCCGCGTCGCTCGCGCCCTCCGGCACCGAGGCCAGGTCCGATCTCAGCCTGACGGCCAGGCCCACCACCTTGGCCGCGTGCTCGGCCTTGGCACCGACATCGCTGGTCTCCGGCAGCGGCTGGATATTGGCCAGCAGGTTGACTGGCATCTGCTTGGGTGCGGGGCCGATGGTCACGTCGCCGCCCGCCCCCACCAGCCACGGCGCATAGCGGTGCATGAAGCCTTGCAACGGCTTGAGCGCGTCCGGCACGAAGCCCTCCGGCACGGTGATCTGGCTACGCTCGGTGGTGCGGTCGATGGTGCCAGGTACCTTGGCGCCCAGGATGTCGTCATGCACGCGCTTGTCCGGCCACAGCAGTTGCTCGATGGACGCATCGAAGACCTTGATGCGGCTGGCGACCGACGGATCCTCGCTGAAGGGCCCGAGCGCGTTGTTGAGCAGGAACGGCGCCGTCGACCACACGCTGATCAGCGACGGCACGCGGGTATAGCCACGGCCACCGGCCGGCATCCGGTATTGCCAGCGCTCCCCGGTGAAGGGGTCGTTCAACGTAACGGTGCCAACCGAGGGCAGCGTCTTGTACGACTCGGACGAGAAGTTGTCCCAGATATTCCCGCGCAGCGCATTGGTCGCGAGCGGGCTGCACACGTTGGTACGCAGCAGCGTGGCGGGAATACGCGCATCGGATGACAGATAGTTGCCCTCCAGGAAGTCCGGCGCCTTGACCACCTCGCGCATCTGCGTCTTGAACTCGTCAGTCTGCGTCCATTTCCAGTACCGCATGAAGCAGGCAAGATAGTTCGGGCCCGCGCAGTGCTGCAGGTTCAGGCTGGCCGGCGGCGGCGGCGCCTTGCTGGAATGGCAGCGCGCGCAAGTGTCGGCGAACACGGCCTTGCCCCGGTCGAGCATCTGCGCACCGGCCGGCGTGGCGGGGTCGGCCAGCAAGCCGGCGCCGCCCGGGGCATCGGCCAGGTGGTCCGGCGGGGTCGACTTCAGCAGGAACAGCGCCATGTTGATCGTGCCGGCTTCCGTCGCCCCCCAGTAGCTGGAGTTCTTCTGCGCCACGGCGAGCGCGATGGGCGAGATCGGCTTGCCGCCGAGGATGGGGTTGAAGTGCAACAGCCATTCCTCGCTGAACAGGCCGATGTTCAAATACACCCGGTTCAAGGCGCCGAGCACGCCGACCGAGTCGGCGCCGTCCTTGAGGACATGCGGCGTCCATACCGTGTCGGGCGGCGCGTAGAACTGCGTCAGCGCGCCGGACTTGACGAAGTCGTTGAGCTGCCGGTTGTTCAGCTCGCCCCCGGCCAGCTTTTCTTCGCCGATGCGCCTGGCCACGCCCATGCGCGACATCAGGTCGTAGAGCGCGTTCATGGTGCGGGGGTTGTTGATGTTGTCGGTCGACACCAGCGAGGTATCCATGGTGCCCGGGCGGAAGGTATGCACGAGCTGGAACATGAAGTTCTGCCGGCCTTCGGGAGTCGATGCGTTATGGATGAACAGCCGGTCCACCCACATGTACTGCGCGCCTACCGTGGAACTCAGCTCGGGCCATTGCGGATGCGCGGGATCCCCGGGCGGATGGATCGGGCTCGGGCCCGCGTGGCAAAAACCGCAGGCCATGCCAACGCGGTAGGGCCGCACGAGATCGGCACGGTTGTAGTATTTCGGATCGGTGTAGTAGCGTTGCGCATCCCACGCTTTCGCGGCCTTTTCGTCAAAGGCGGGGTTGGGGAACAGCCGCAAGCCGATGATGCCGGTGGGGTATCCGTAGTAGGAGCCGACGGGCAGCTTCTCGCCGTTGGAGAACGTGGTGCCCCGCGCGCCGGTCTTGACCCCGGGATAGGCCTGCTCGTTCTCGAAGGGATCGGCCGGGCAATCCTTGACCCGCTGATCCAGCCACAGGTTGAAGCGTTTCGGATCGGGACCGGTGGGCGCCTCGAAGCAGGGCTCGTTGAGCAGGCCCAGATAGCGCCAGCGGGTGTCGCGGGAATAGCCCTGGCTCGGATGCGAGCTGATGGACTTGAGCAGGTCGAACGCGCCGAACGTGAAGTTCGTCATGTCGTCCCAGAACCTGTCGTTGCCGCCACTCCACACCAGCCACATATTGCGGCCGGCGATTTCTTCCTGGGTCAGCGCGACGCCACGATCCATGTCGTGGAAATAGTCTTCAGAGGCGTGCCGGAACGTTTCCGGGCCACGGCCGGCCTGCCGCGCTTCGTCAAGAACGTGGCCAGGCTCCGGCCTGGAACACCCGCCCGCGGCGATCGCGCCGATCAATGCGCCAATCAATACGATACCAAGAACGATTGATCTGCTGCGTGGCGTCACTGCGGTCCCTCCCTTGCCCCCCGGGAAGGACCACATGCTGCGATGGCCTCGTATCCCAGGGTCTTCATAAACCTAGGAATCACCTGAGGATAAGTCAAGGAAATTGCTGCAACGCGATGTGTCCGGCAGCAACGCCGCGTGTGCCGGATCTGTCGAAAATGATGGATTGGAAAATCAGGAAGTGACGAAAGACTGATCTGTTGGAAATGAAAATTCGTCGCGCCCGCGACGCGCCTGCAACGAGCCGAAGCATTGCGCCCCGGCTCGCCCTGCCCGGCCCTTACACCTTGCCGTAGCCCCCGCCGCCCGGCGTTTCCACCACGAAGATGTCGCCCGCCGCCATCTCGCAACGCCCGACATGGCCCAGCGCTTGCTCGGTGCCATCACCCCGCACCACGTAGTTGCGGCCCATGGCGCCGGGCTCGCCGCCGGCCATGCCGAACGGCGCATGCAAGCGATTGTTGGACAGGATCGACGCTGTCATCGGCTCCAGGAAGCGCACCTTGCGGATGCCGCCGTTGCCCCCGTGCCACTGCCCTGCGCCGCCCGAGCCGGGCCGGATCTCATAGCTTTCCAGCCGCACCGGGAAGCGCCACTCCAGCACCTCCGGATCGGTCAGGCGCGAGTTGGTCATATTGGTCTGCACCACGTCGCAGCCGTTGAAGCCCTGCCCCGCGCCGCTGCCGCCGGAGATGGTCTCGTAGTACTGGTAGCGCGCGTTGCCGAAGGTGAAATTGTTCATGGTGCCCTGGCTGGCCGCCACCACGCCCAGCGCGCCATACAGCGCGTTGGTGATGCACGATGACGTTTCCACATTGCCGGACACCACCGAGGCCGGATAGCGCGGATTGAGCATCGAGCCTTCGGGGATGATCACGTTGATCGGCTTGAGGCAGCCGGCATTGAGCGGGATGTCCTCGTTCACCAGCGTGCGGAACACGTAGAGCACGGCCGCCATGCACACCGCGCGCGGCGCGTTGAAGTTGTTGGGCAGCTGCGCCGAAGTGCCGGTGAAGTCCACCACGGCTTCGCGCCTGGCCTGGTCCACGGTCACGCGTACCTGGATTTCCGCGCCATTGTCCAGCGGGTAGCGATAGGCGCCGTCCTTCAGCGCGGTGATGACGCGGCGCACCGCTTCCTCGGCGTTGTCCTGCACGTGGCCCATATAAGCGCGCACCACCGGCAGGCCAAACTGCACCACCATCTTGCGCAGCTCTTCCACGCCCTTGGCGTTGGCCGCCACCTGGGCGCGCAGGTCGGCCATGTTCTGGTCGATATTGCGGGCCGGGTAGCGCGCGCCTGCCAGCAGTGCGCGCATGCCGGCATCGTCGAGCACGCCGGCCTTCACCAGCGGGAAGTTGTCGATCATCACGCCTTCTTCCTCCACCACCGTGGAGTCCGGCGGCATCGAGCCCGGCGTGATGCCGCCGATATCGGCGTGGTGGCCGCGCGAGCCGACGTAGAAGAGGATTTCCTCGCCGGCTTCGTCGAAGACCGGCGTGATCACCGTGACGTCCGGCAGGTGCGTGCCGCCGTTGTAGGGGTCGTTCAGCACGTAGACATCGCCGTCGGCCATGTGCCCGGCGTTGCGCGCGATCACGGTCTTGATGCTCTCGCCCATCGAGCCCAGGTGCACCGGCATGTGCGGGGCATTGGCGATCAGGTTGCCGCCGGCATCGAAGATGGCGCAGGAGAAGTCGAGCCGCTCCTTGATGTTGACCGAGTAGGCGGTGTTCTGCAGCCGCTGGCCCATCTGCTCGGCGATCGACATGAACAGGTTGTTGAACACTTCCAGCATCACCGGATCGGCGTCGGCGCCCATGGCGCGCCGCTGGGGCCGCGGCACCGCGCGGGTCAGCACCAGGTGGTCGCGCGCGGTCAGCTCGGCCTGCCAGCCGGGCTCGACCACCGTGGTGGCGTTGCGCTCGGCAATGATGGCCGGGCCAGGCAGCACGTCGCCGGGGCGCAACGTGTCACGCGGGAACAGGCCCGTGTCGTGCCAGGTGCCGCCGCTGAACACGCGTACCTGTTCCGCCGGCACAGGGCCGCCGGTGCGCGGCTGCGGGTCGGGCAGTCTTTCCTCGGGCGGCTCGCTGCTGCCGATGGCTTCCACCGACAGTGCCTCCACGATCAGCGGCTTGCCCTGCATCAGGAAGGCATAGCGCTGGCGATAGGCGGCATCGAACGCCGCCTGCATGGCGGCCAGGGTGCCGAACGGCACAACCAGCGCCGAGTCGGTACCCTCATAGCGCAGATGCGCGCGGCGCACCACATCGATCTGCGCCTCGGCGACCTCCTGCTCCAGCAGTTCCTGCCGCGCTTCGCTTGCCAGCGCATCGAGCGTGGCTTGCAGGCCGGGCAGCGCGCTGTCGTCGAGGCGCGTCTCCACGGCACGCTCGCGCATGGCGGTGCGGTCGGCCAGGCCCATGCCGTAGGCCGACAGCACGCCGGCCAGCGGATGCACGAACACGGTCTGCATGCCGAGGGCGTCCGCCACCAGGCAGGCATGCTGCCCGCCGGCGCCGCC
Organism: Cupriavidus sp. CuC1; assembly: GCF_044627735.1. Lineage (NCBI taxonomy): Bacteria > Pseudomonadati > Pseudomonadota > Betaproteobacteria > Burkholderiales > Burkholderiaceae > Cupriavidus > Cupriavidus sp. CuC1. The sequence goes on from NZ_JBIUHC010000152.1 coordinate 14,826, forward strand.
GAAGGTGGTCAGCGTGTAGCCCGTCACGTCGTGGCCGCGCTGCACGGAGATCTGCTTGATGGCGTTGGCCATATTGCCGACCGCGATCTCGATAAAGCCTTCGGCCACCTGCTCGGCGCTGCGTTGATCGCCGGTAGCTTCCGTTACCGCTTGCGCCAGCGCCTCGAACTTGGCCACCACCGTGCCGCGGTCCAGCGCGGCATCGGCACGCGGCCCGAACACCGCGGGGAAATGCCGTGGCTGGATCTTGCCGAGCATGACGTTGCAGTCGGTCACCGCCAGCGGGCCGCCGCGCCGGTAGCTGGCCGGCCCCGGGTTGGCGCCGGCCGAATCGGGGCCAACGCGGAAGCGGCTGCCGTCGAAGTGCAGGATGGAGCCGCCGCCCGCGGCGACCGTGTGGATGCTCATCATCGGCGCGCGCATGCGCACACCCGCCACGCTGGTCTCGAACACGCGCTCGAAATCGTTGGGATGGTTGCCGTTGAAGTGCGAGACGTCGGTCGACGTGCCGCCCATGTCGAAGCCGATGATGCGCCCGAAGCCCGCGCTCTGCGACGAGCGCACCATGCCGACGATGCCGCCGGCCGGGCCGGACAGGATGGCGTCCTTGCCCTGGAAGCGGTGCGCGTCGGTCAGGCCGCCGTTGCTCTGCATGAACTGCAGGCGCACGCCCGGCATCTGCTGCTCGACTTGCTCGACATAGCGGCGCAGGATCGGCGACAGGTAGGCGTCCACCACCGTGGTATCGCCACGCGACACCAGCTTCATCAGCGGCGACACCTGGTGCGAGACGGAAATCTGCGTAAAGCCGGTTTCGCGGGCGATGCGCGCGGCCGCCTGCTCGTGCGCCGCCTGCCGGTAGCCGTGCAGGAAGACGATGGCAATGGCGCGGATGCCGCTGTCGAACACGCGCCGCATATCGGCGCGCAGCGCGGCCTCGTCGAGCGGCGTCACCAATTCGCCCTGCGCATCCAGGCGCTCGCCCACTTCCACCACTTCGCGGTAGAGCAGCTCCGGCAGCACGATGTTCAGGTCGAACAGGCGCGGCCGGTTCTGGTAAGCGATGCGCAGCGCATCGCGAAAGCCGCGCGTGATGAACAGCGCCACCGGCTCGCCCTTGCGCTCCAGCAAGGCATTGGTCGCGACAGTGGTGCCCATCTTCACCACTTCCACCTGCGCCGGCGTGACCGGCTCGCCGGGCGCCAGCCCGAGCAGGTGGCGGATGCCGGCCACGGCGGCATCGGTGTACTGCTCCGGGTTCTCGGACAGCAGCTTGTGCGTGACTACCGTGCCGTCCGGCTGGAGCCCCACCACATCGGTGAAGGTGCCGCCGCGATCGATCCAGAATTGCCAGCGGCGACGGTCCGAAACAACGGCAGCGGAGGATGGCAGCGACATTGACATGCGGGACTTCCTTGTTTGGCGTGGTGGAAATGTCGGGGATAAAGCGGGCGCTCATGCGGCAGCGCGGCCGGGGTGCAGGCCGGCCGAACGCAGCGTCCTTGCTGCAGCTACAGGGAGGTCGCCGAGCGCGCGGCCTGCTCGTACAGGCCGGTCAGCACCCGCAGCAGCCGCGCCAGCTCGCCGATCTCCACGTTCTCGGCACTGCCGGCGGAGAAATTGCTGGTCAGGCATTGCTCGCGGATCTCGCGGTAGCGGGCGCAGGCCTGCGTGCCGGCGGGCGTGGTGATGTAGGTGGCTTCCTTGCCGACGCGTTCGCCCTCCACCAGCGCCAGGCCCTGCAGCTTCTTGAGCGCGTAGGTGACCAGGTGGGTGTCTTCGACATTGAGCACAAAGCAGATATCGGCGAGCCGCTTGGGGCGCGCCCGGTGGTTGACGTGATGCAGCACCAGCACGTCCAGGAAGGTCAGGTCGCGCACGCCGGAGGCGCCCATGCAGCGCACTACCCAGCGGCTGTAGGCGTTGTAGGCCGTGTTCAGGCCGAACTCGAACTCCGACAACTCCGGGCTGCGCTCGGACACCAGGTGCGAAGACGAAACGATATTGGGGCCGGATGGGCGTACCAGCGCGCTGGCCGCGGATCTGGCGGATGCGTCGCGGCCCTCGGCGCCAGCGGCGGTTACTGGCTCGGTTACTGGCTCGGTTGCGGGCTCGGTTGCTGGCTTACGCGCCATGTCTTCACTCCTTTCATGGGTTGGTGTGCGCACGGCATGACAAGGATGACTAGGTGTATCCCCGATGTCGCAGCCACCATATTTGGCTTGACAGTTTATTAACAAATTATGAGGATAAACACAAAATAAATCCAAGCAAAACATCGGGGATGTCACCGTGGATTCTGCACGAAAAAAGGGCGGGAAATGCGGGTTGCGCACTATCGCGGGGACGCTGGCGCGCCCCGCCTTGGGCTGGTTGCGTAGCGCCGGCGCACTGGATAGACTCGATCCGACCCCTCCTGAGCGCGATTGATCGCGAACCCAATGCCCACGGATATCCAGACATTACAGACAAAACTTCGCGATGGCGCGATCTCCCGCGCCGACGTGATCGCCCAGGCTGCGCAGCACGCGCAGCAGCCGGCCGCCAACGCCGTGTTCCTGCACACCACCTTCGACGCGGCAACCCAGGTGGCCAAGGCCGCCGACGCGGCCAGCCTGGCGGGCAAGCCGCTGCATCCGCTAGCGGGCCTGCCGGTCTCGGTCAAGGACCTGTTCAACATCGCCGGCGAAGCCTCGCGCGCCGGCTCGCCGGTGCGCAGCGATGCGCTGGCGGCCACGGCCGATGCCACGGTGGTGCGCCGGCTGCGCGAGAGCGGCGCGGCGCTGGTCGGCCGCACCAATATGACGGAGTTCGCCTTCTCCGGCGTGGGCATCAACCCGCATTTCGGCACGCCGGTGAACCCGGCGGACAAGCAGGTGGCGCGCATTCCCGGCGGCTCGTCGTCGGGCGCCGCGGTGTCCGTGGCGCTGGGCCTGGCGGTGGCCGGGCTGGGCAGCGATACCGGCGGCTCCATCCGCATCCCCGCGGCGCTGTGCGGGCTGACCGGCTTCAAGCCGACCGCCCGGCGCGTGCCGCTGGACGGCGCCTTTCCGCTCTCCTACACCCTGGATACCGCCTGCGCCATGGCGCGCACGGTGCAGGACTGCGTGCTGGTGGACAGCGTGATCGCCGACCAGGCGGTGCTCCCCGCCATCAAGGCCGCGGCCGGCATCCGCCTGGCCATCCCCCGCCAGGTCCTGCTCGACGACCTCGATGACACGGTGGCGCGCGCCTTCGACCGCGCCCTCGGCCGGCTGTCCGCGGCCGGCGTGCAGATCGAGCACATCGACCTGCCGGAGCTGACCGAGCTGGCCACCATCAACGCCGGCGGCGGCTTCACCGCCGCCGAGGCGCACGCCATCCACCGCCACGTGCTGGCCACGCGGCGCGAGCAATACGACCCGCGCGTGGCCTCGCGCATCGACCGCGGCGCCGCCATGAGCGCGGCCGACTACGTGGACCTGATGCGCGCCCGCCTCGGCTGGATCGCGCGGGTTGCGGCCCGCATCGAAGGCTTCGACGCCGTGGCCTGCCCCACGGTGCCGATGGTGGCGCCGCCGATCGCCCCGCTGGTGGCGGACGACGCTCTCTTCTTCCGCACCAACGCCCTGCTGCTGCGCAATACCTCGGCGTTCAACTTCCTCGATGGCTGCTCGATCTCGCTGCCCTGCCACCAGCCGGACGAATTGCCCGTGGGCCTGATGCTCTCGCACGGTGCGCTGCGCGACGCGCAACTGCTGGGCACGGCAATTGCATTGGAGTCCATCATCCAGCCGGCCGCCTGAGGCGCCGGAGCAAGACTGAGGTAACCCGCGCCACCCCTGAGCCAGGTGGCGCGGGCAAGACGACTTCAGAACAAAAACCAAGACATAGGTAGCCGCAACGACCAACCAGGAGAGATCGATGCAAGGGAAGGCCACACTGAAGTGCATGCTGCTGGGCGGGGTGCTTGCCACCTCGGCCGTGATGACGTCCGCCGCGCGGGCGGATACCAAATGGGACCTGCCGACCGGCTACCCGGTCAGCAACCTCCATACCGAAAACCTGCAGCAGATGGCCACCGACGTGGAGAAGGCCACCGGCGGCAAGCTCAAGATCGTGATCCACCCCAACGGCTCGCTGCTCAAGGCCAACGAGATCAAGCGCGGCGTGCAGACCGGCCAGGTGCAGATGGGCGAGATCCTGATGTCGCTGCTGGCCAACGAGAACCCGGTGTTCGGCGTGGACGCGGTGCCCTTCCTGGCCACCAGCTACCAGGACTCCTACAAGCTGTGGCAGGCCTCGCGCGCGGTCACCGACAAGGTGCTGGACAAGCAAGGCATGAAGCTGCTGTACGCAGTGGCCTGGCCCCCGCAAGGCATCTACGCCAACAAGCCGATCAACGCCGCGGCCGACATGAAGGGCCTGAAGTGGCGTGCGTACAACCCCGCCACCTCCAAGATCGCCGAACTGGTGGGCGCGCAACCGGTGACCATCCAGGCCGCCGACCTGGCGCAGGCGCTGGCTACCGGCACCGTGAATTCGTTCATGTCCTCGGGCGCCACGGGCGTGGACACCAAGGTGTGGGAGAGCGTGAAGTACTTCTACACCGTCGATGCGTGGCTGCCCAAGAACATGCTGGTGGTCAGCAAGAAGGCATTCGCCGCGCTGGACAAACCGACCCAGGACGCCCTGCTCAAGACCGTAGCCGACGCCGAGAAGCGCGGCTGGCAGGCATCGGAGCAAAAGACGCGTGAATACCTGGCCGTGCTCGGCAAGAACGGCATGGCCGTGCAGCCGCCTTCGCCCCAGCTGAAGCAGGACATGCAGAAGCTCGGCCAGGTGATGGTGGACGAATGGGCCAAGGGCGCCGGCGACGACGGCAAGGCCATCCTGGACGCGTACAAGAAGTAAGCGTTGTCGTCATTGCCATAGTCAGTGCCGTAGTTAGTGCCGTAATTAGTGCCTTTGCGAGAAACAAGCGATCCGTAGCCGGCCACGGCGGCGTTGCCCGCCGTGGCCTTGCCGCCGCAGCCTCCCGCGCCCTCTTTTTCACCGCATCAACCCTCCCCATTCGCCATGGAAGCTCCTTGCGTCAACAAGCGCTGGCTGGACCGGCTGCTTGACCTGTTCGCCGTGCTCGGCGCGCTCTGTATCCTCGGGGTCTGCCTCATCATGATCCTGATGTCGTTCTCGCGCGAGACCACGTTTATCTTCAAGGGCGGCGACGACATCGTTGCGTGGCTGTGCGCCGCCTCCGCCTTCCTCGTACTCGGCCAGACCTTCCAGCACGGCGGCATCGTCCGCGTGGAGATGCTGCTGGAAGCCGTGGGCCCGCGCCCGCGCTGGTGGCTGGAGCTGGTCTCGCTGACCATCTGCACGGTATTCGCCGCCTATGCGACCTGGGCCTTGTTCAGCTTCGCCTGGCAGAGCTGGGAAATCGGCGATGTGTCGCAGGGCCAGATCGTGGTGCCGCTGTGGATTCCGCAGAGCTTCGCGGTGCTGGGCTGCGCCGGCTTCATGCTGGCGGTGCTCGATGAGCTGGTGCGCGTGGCGCGCAAGCAAAAGCCGCGCTACCAGTTGGCGCAGGAAGCCAAGCTGGCCGCCGGCGACTTCGGGGAGACCGTCTGATGAGCACCGTCCTGATTTCCCTGATCCTGCTGGTGGTGATGATCGGCTTCCTGGTCATCGGCGCGTGGATTCCCGTGGCCATTGCCGTCACCTCGTGGGTGGGGCTGGTGGTGTTTGCCGAGCGCGATGCGCTGGTCAACCTGGCCAATGCGTGGTGGTCGTCCAGCGCGTCGTACACGCTGGCCTCGCTGCCGCTCTTTGTGTGGATGGGCGAGATACTCTTCCGCACCAAGTTGTCCGAGCAGATGTTCAACGGGCTGTCGCCGTGGCTGAGCTGGCTCCCCGGGCGCCTGATGCACGTCAACATCCTGGGCTGCGGCATCTTCGGCTCGGTGTCGGGCTCGTCCGCGGCCACCTGCGCCACCATCGCCAAGTCCGCGCTGCCCGAGCTGACCCGGCGCGGCTACGATGAGCGCGTGACGCTGGGCTCGCTGTCGTGCGCCGGCACGCTCGGCATCCTGATCCCCCCATCGATCACCATGGTGGTCTACGCGGTCTCGGCCGATGTGTCGATCATCCGCGTGTTCCTGGCCGGCTTCCTGCCCGGCCTGCTGCTGATGCTGCTGTTCTCCGGCTACATCGTGGTGTGGGCGCTGTCGAACCCGGACAAGACACCGAAGGCGGAAGCCTTCAACTGGCGCTCGCGGCTCGCCTCGATCCGCCAGCTGATGCCGTGCATCGTGCTGATCGCCTTTATCACGTGGATCATGATCACGGGCTACTCCACGGCCACGGAAGCGGCCGCCTACGGCGTGGTGGCGTCGCTGGCGCTGGCCTGGGTGGGCGGCTCGCTCACGCGCAAGGCGTTCTGGGAAAGCCTGATGTCGGCCACCCGGCTGACCGCGATGATCATGTTCGTGCTGGGCGCGACCTCGTTCCTGTCGGTAACCATGAGCTTCACGGGCATTCCGCGCGCGCTGGCCGAATGGGTGGCCTCGATGCACCTGTCGCCCTGGGCGCTCATTGCCGTGCTGACCGTGATCTATATCCTGCTGGGCACCGCGCTCGATGGCATTTCCATGATCGCGCTGACCACCGCCACGGTGCTGCCGATGGTGCAGGCCGCGGGCTTCGATCTGGTATGGTTCGGGATATTCATCGTGCTGCTGGTGGAGATCGCCGAGGTGACGCCGCCGGTGGGGTTCAACCTGTTCGTGCTGCAGAGCATGACAGGCAAGGACAGTAATTACATAGCGAGGGTATCGCTGCCATTCTTCATGATGATGGTAGTGGCCATCGGCATCGTCACCGTGTGGCCGGAAATCGTCACCTGGCTGCCCGACGTGGTCATGCAGAAAGAGTTGAAGTAGCCATCGGCATCGCCGGTGGCATAGCGAGACAGCGAGGGCCCGCCCGGCCCTCTACGGAGTGCCATGCATGTGATCGTCATCGGCGCCGGCGTGATCGGCGTCTGTTCCGCCTGGTACCTGCGCGAGGCCGGCTTCAAGGTGACCGTGGTCGATCGGCGCGCCGCGCCGGCGCAGGAATCCAGTTTCGGCAATGCCGGCGTGATCGCGCCCGGCTATGTCACCCCGTGGGCAGCGCCCGGCATGCCAGGCAAGGTGCTGCGCAACCTCTTCGCCAGCACCTCGCCCGTCCTGTTCCGGCCCAGCGCCGATCCGGCCATGTGGCGCTGGATCGTGCGCTGGCTGGGCGAATGCACGCTGGAGCGGTACCGCATCAACAAGCTGCGCATGCAGCGCCTGGCCTTCTACAGCCGCGAATGCCTGCATGCGCTTCGCAGCCAGCTTGAGATCGACTACGAGCAATCGCAAGGCTATCTGCAACTGTTCCGCACCCGGCGCGACCGGGACCTTGCCGAACCAGCGCTGGCCCTGCTGCGCGAACACAAGGTGCCGCACCGGCTGGTCGACGCCGACGGCTGCCGGCGCATCGAGCCTGGCCTCGCCACCGACACGCCGCTGGCCGGCGGCCTGCACCTGCCCGAGGACGAATCCGGCAACTGCCCGATGTTCGTGCGCCGGCTACGCGTGCTGGCCGAGGCCGCGGGCGTGCGCTTTGTCATGGACAGCGACGCCGGTGCGCTGCGGCCGTTGCCGGGCGGCAAGCTCTCGCTTGACCTGCGTGGCACCGCTGCCGGCAATGCAGGCACTGCAGGCAGCGCGCGCGAGGCGCTCACCGCCGATCGTGTGCTGGTCAGCGCAGGCGTGGCCAGCGCCGCGTTGCTGCGCCCGCTGGGCCTGCGCATCCCGCTCTATCCGGTCAAAGGCTATTCCGCCACGGTGCAGGTCAGCGATGAGCTGCAGGCGCCGCTGGCCGCGTTGATGGACGAGTCGTACAAGGTCGCCATCACGCGCATGGGCAACCGCCTGCGGATCGCCGGCACCGCCGAGCTCGGCTCGCGCAAGCTCGACCTGCGTCCCGCGGCCGTCAACACCTTGCTCAAGGTAGCGCGCGACTGGTTTCCGGTTGCGGGCCACTATGGCGCGGCCACGCTGTGGGCCGGCGCCCGCCCGATGCTGCCCGATGGCCCGCCGCTGATCGGCGCCACCGCCGTGCCCGGGCTGTACCTCAACCTGGGCCACGGCTCCACAGGCTGGGCGATGGCATGCGGCTCAGGGCGCATTGCCGCGGACCTGATCGCAGGCAATCGCCCCGGCATCGAACTGGACGGCCTGACCCCCGACCGCTACGGCCTGGGCCCACGCTGACCATGCAAAGCTCTGCCCCGAACTCTCCCGCGCTGGCCGCCCCGCTGCCCGCCGATGCCTGGCTGCCCCTCGACGCGGCAAGCGCCAGCGCGATCCCGCTGTACGACGTGGCAGCCATCCGCCGTATCGAGGCGGCCGCCATGGCCAGCCTGCCCGCCTTCGAGCTGATGTCGCGAGCCGGCGCCGCCGCGGCGGCCTGGCTGGCGCACCACGCGCCGGCGGGCCCGCTGCTGCTGCTGGCCGGCCCGGGCAACAACGGCGGCGACGCGCTG
>NZ_JBIUHC010000153.1:0-23248 GCF_044627735.1 Cupriavidus sp. CuC1
CGCGCTGGCCGGGCCCGATGCGCCCGCGCCGGCCGCGCCGGATGCCGGCGGCGCGATCAGGGCGCCGTCGCGGGTCTTGTCATAGAGGGCGGCGTCGCCGATGGTGTCCAGGCGCGCCTGCAGCTCAATCTTCATTGCCTGGTCGTTCAGCGCCAGGTCCCCGCGCGCCAGCGCGATCTCGCCGATGTCGAGCCGCCACTGCGAGGGCGGTTTGCCCGCGGGCGTGGCGAAGGTCCAGTTGTTGCGCTGGTCGGCCAGCCGCTCCAGCCAGACCGCGGGGCTGTCGACGGTGATGGTGGGGATCGAGATCTGGTGGGCGAGCAGGGGTAGCGGGCGCAGCACGAAGATCAGCTCGCGCACGGTGGCAAAGTTGGCCTCGTGTGCCCATTCCGGGTTGCCGACGGTGATATCCCGCGCCGAAAGGCGCGGCCAGGGAACCCAGGTGTGCCAGCCGGTCTCGCCCTTGGCGCTGCGCCAGGTCAGGGTGAGGTCGCCGTTCACGGCGAAAGGCCGGCCGATGGCGTCGGTGACCCGCTGGTTCAGCCACGGCTTGAGCCGGTTCCAGTCGAAGGTCAGAATGATCACGACCAGCGCCGCGATGAGCACCAGCGGCGTCAGTACACTCCAGAGAACAGCCTTGCGGCGCAGGGGCATGGGATCGGTTTCCTGATTGGCGCCGGCAGCCGCGAGCTCTCTGCGAGACAATGCGGCGGTCGAACCACTGCTGTAGGTATTGTATAGTTGCGCGCCCCGTTTCCCTGTCGGCGCTTGGCTGACAAGGTGCGGCAACGCGCGCTTTTGCCCCGCAGTGTCCTCCAATTCAGCCAGCTTCGAGCGTAGAAATGAGCAACCTCGTCCCCGCAACTTCCACCCAGCCGGAACCGGAGCTGGCGCAACTGCCGCCGGCCCTTACCCACGAGAGCCCGGAGGATGACGACTACCACCGGCGCTTCGGTGGCGTGGCGCGCCTGTATGGCGCGGCGGGCCTGGCGCGGCTGGAGGCGGCCAGCGTTTGCGTGGTCGGCATCGGCGGGGTGGGCAGCTGGGCGGCCGAGGCGCTGGCGCGCAATGCGGTCGGCCGTGTCACGCTGATCGATCTCGACCATATCGCGGTATCCAACACCAACCGCCAGATCCACGCGCTGGGCGATGCCTATGGCCGCGCCAAGGTGCAGGCCATGGCGGAGCGCATGGTGCAGATCAACCCGCGCTGCCGGGTGACGGAGGTGGACGATTTCGTGACCCCGGAGAACCTGGTCGAACTGCTCGACGGGCACGACTACATCATCGATGCGATCGACTCGGTCAAGGTCAAGATCGCCATGCTGGGCTGGGCGCGCCGCCTAGGCCGGCGCATCATCACCTGCGGCGGCGCCGGCGGCCAGCTTGACCCGACCCGCATCCGCGTGGTCGATTTTTCCCGCACCGTGCAGGATCCGCTGCTGGCCAAGGTGCGCTCCACCCTGCGCAAGGACTGGGGCTGGCCGCGCAACCCCAAGCGCAAGTTCGGCATCGACGCGGTCTTCTCCGACGAGCCGCTGCGCTATCCGGAGCCCGAGCAGCAGTCCTGCGAGATCGACGAGGCCCCGGAAGCCGCGCCAGGCGCGTCGACCGAGCCGCCGGCCGGCCCGCAGGGGCTGGCCTGTGCCGGCTTTGGCTCGTCGGTGGCGGTCACCGCGGTGTTCGGGATGGTGGCGGCGTCAAGCGTGCTGGCCGCGCTCACGGCGCCGGACGCCGTCCCCACACCGGAATGAGCGCCCGGGCACATCGCTATCGCTACGCCGCGAGCGTGGCGAGCAGGGCGTCCACAGCGGCGTCGTTCGGCGCTGTATTGTCAAAGTAGGTCAGTTCGGGGTGCTGCGCCGGCTCGGGCATGAAGCGCCGGGTGCGGTAGTCGTCCCAGTGCGCCAGCTTGTAGGCATCGTTGGGATTGGCGCGCTTGACGATGCGCGCGCGGGCCTCGTCTTCCGGCAGGTGCACCCACAGGGTGCGCACGATGGTGCCGGCGGACACGCGCAGCCATTCGGGATCGTGCAGCAGGTGGTCGCGCACCTCGCGCGATAGCGGGCCCACCACGATCACGCTGATGCCCAGGGCGAGGTTTTCCCGCGCGGTGTCCAGCAGGCCATGGTATTCGGCATTGCGCAGGTGCTTGAGGTAGGTCGGGCTGTCGCGGTCGTTCGGGTCGCCGGTCAGCGCGCCCATTGCCGCGGCGCTGTAGCCGCCATAGAGCGTGTCCTTGTCGAGCAGGCAGAACGGCTCGCCGGTGGCCTGCATCAGCGGGCCGATCAGGCGGTGGGCCAGGGTGGTCTTGCCGGTGCCGGCATGGCCGCAGAAGAAGAGCAGTCGGGGCATGTGGGAAGCCAGGGATCAGCCTGGTGCAATGAAAGAGCCAGCCTTGAGCATACCCTGCGAGCGCCGGCAGCCCTGGCGGCGCTCCGCTTTGTTCTGGATCAGGCCGCGCCGCCGCGGATTCGGTATCCTTGCGGTTTGCCTGATTTTGTCCCCCCGATATGACCGATTCCTCTTCTCCGAGCACCGCCACACTGGCCCCCGACCTGCTGTTGGGCGAGCCGGTCACCGATGCGACTCACGCCGAGTTCGTACAGTTGCTGGACGCCGCCACGCGCGCCGACGACGCTGGCTTCCTGGCGGCCCTGGACGAATGGATCGACCATACCCGCCATCATTTCGGCCAGGAGCAAGCGTGGATGGAGGCGATGGCCTTCGGTCCGCAGCATTGCCATCGCGGCGAGCACGAGCAGGTGCTGGCGGTGGCCGGCGCGGTGCGCGACAAGGTGGCCGAGGGCGACCTGGCGCTGGGCCGGCGGCTCTTGTCGGAGCTGCCCGGCTGGTTCGACCAGCACGTGAAGTCGATGGACGCGATGATGGTCAACCACATGCGCGAAAACGGCTTCAGCCTGATCGAGGCGCCGGCGGAGCAGGCGGCCTAGATGGCGTCGGCGGCAGCCCGGTCCAGCACGACAAAGTGCTTGCGCACCGGCTCGATCACCTCGAACAGGCCGGTGAAGCCGGCCGGGATCACGCAGGCGTCGCCGGGGCCGAACTCACGGGCGTTGCCCGCGTCGTCGCTGATACGCAGGCGGCCGCTGATGACATGGAAGAACTCCTCCTTGCCGGCCGGAAACGCAATGCGCCACGCACCGGGCTCGCAGGCCCAGATGCCGCAATCGAAGTCGCCCTGGCTGGCGCTGTAGTGCGTCCAGGTGGTGCGGTCCGGGTTGCCGTCGACCAGCCGGTCGGGGCGCGGACGATCGTGGCTAGGCAGCGGTTCGTGGTCGGTCTGGAAGTCGATCAGGCGGGGCGGGGAGGCAGTCACGGCGGAACGGAGAGTTGGCTTGGCGGATAAAACGGCGGGCCTGGCCCGCCGCATGCATCCGCCAGTTTAATTGAGCGCCGAGGCCAGCAGCCGGCGATAGCGCGACACCACGTCGGGCTGATCGCTCATCAGCTTGAATACCGACAGCATGGCCGTGCGGCCAATATCATCCTCGAAGGTGCGGTCCGTGCGTGCGATGGCCAGCAGTTGCTCCAGCGCCGGCTCATATTGCCGGTGCGCGATCAGCGCGCGCGCCAGGTCCAGCCGCGCCTGCAGGTCGCCGGGCGCTTCGGCGATGCGGGCCGCCAGGGTGGCCGCGTCCGGCAGGTCCGACGCACCGCGCATGGCTTCGATCCGGGTGCACAGCGCTGCGTAGCCGTCCTCCTCGGCCGCATTCGGGGACAGCATGCCGAACTCCGACTGGGCCTGGTCCAGTGCGTCTTCGTCCAGCAGGAAGCCGATGTATTCGAGGCGAGCCGCGTCAAAGCCGGGGTCGAACGCCAGCGCCGCCTGGAACGCCGACCTGGCCGCCTCGCGGTCGCCCGCGGCGGCGGCGTCGCGGGCAGCGCGCAGTGCCACCTTGCCCGGGTCGGGCATCACGCGGGCAATAAACTCGCGCAGCCCGGATTCCGGCAGCACGCCGGTGAACTGGTCCACCGCCTGGCCGTCGGCAAACGCCACCACGTGGGGAATGCTGCGCACGCCGAAATGCGAGGCCAGCTCCTGGTTCTCATCCACGTTCACCTTGGTCAGCCGCCATTTGCCGGCCGCCTCGCCCTCAAGCTTTTCCAGCATCGGCCCCAAGGTGCGGCAAGGGCCGCACCACGGCGCCCAGAAATCCACCAGCACCGGGATATGGCGCGACGTCTCGATCACGTCGGCGTCAAAATTCTGCAGGGTTACGTCGCTCATGGCTTGGCCTCGGAGTGTGGGACGCCCGCGCGAAAGGCTCCGCCCGGGCAATGACGTCATGCGCCTTATATAGGGGCTGTCCCGCCGAATGCAACCTTGGCAATGCGGCATCGAAGCCGGCGCAGGCAAGAGCACAGGCACAGGCAAGGGTAAGGATGGATTGAAAAAAGAACGGTCGTTCGGTTATATTGCTTGGCGGATTGCCAGCTTCACCAGATTCATTCCTCGCCTCGCATTCCAAGATTAGGTCGGATAGACCGCATAGGAGACCTTTATGCAGACCCCCCAGCCCGCGCGCCCGCATTTCCAGTTCTGGCCCAAGCGCATGCCTACCGAGATCGTGTTGCCGGAGACCTCGCTCTGGTACAACCTGGTGGTCTCCGCCCATCGCTACGCCGACAAGGCGGCCATCCGCTATTTCGGCAACGCCATCACCTTCCGGGCGCTGGAAGCCCAGGCCAGCGCCATGGCGGGCTGGCTGCAGCAAAAGGCCGGCGTGAAGAAGGGCGACCGGGTGCTGCTGTATATGCAGAACTGCCCGCAATTCATCATTGCGTACTACGCGATCCTGCGCGCGGACGCCGTGGTCGTGCCGGTCAACCCGATGAACCGGACCGAGGAATTCAAGCACTACATCACTGACGCGCAGGCCAGCGTGGCGATCTGCAGCGCGGATCTGGCCATGGGCGCCGAGCAAGCCAACAACGAGCTGCCGCCCGAGCAGCGCCTGCAGCACCTATTGGTCACGCAATACAGCGACGCGCTGCCGGCCAGCTACGAGAACCCCGAAGACGCCCCCGGTGCCTGGCTGACCGCGCAGCATCCGCTGCCGGCCGGCGCCACCCCGTGGGCCGAGGCGCTGGCCGCGCAACTGGTGCCTGGCCCGCATACCGCGGGCCCGGACGATATGGCGGTGATGCCCTACACCTCGGGCACCACCGGCTTTCCCAAGGGCTGCATCCACACCCACCGTTCCGTCATGCACAACGTGATCGGTGGCGGCACCTGGAGCGGCAGCGGCGCGGAATCGACGATCCTGGCGGTGCTGCCGCTGTTCCACGTGACCGGCATGCAGTACGGCATGAACGGCCCGATCTACAGCGGCGCCACCGTGGTGATGCTGCCGCGCTGGGACCGGGAAGTCGCGGGCCGGCTGATCTCGCGCTTCCAGGTCACGCACTGGACCAACATCCCGACCATGGTGATCGACTTCCTGGGCAGCCCGAACCTGGACCAGTTCGACCTGTCGAGCCTGCGCTATATCGGCGGCGGCGGCGCGGCCATGCCGCAGGCGGTGGCGGAGCGTCTGAAGCAGCAGTTCGGCCTCAACTACATCGAAGGCTATGGCTTGTCCGAAACCATGGCGCCGACCCACAGCAATCCGGGCGACCGGCCCAAGCTGCAGTGCCTGGGCGTGCCCACCTTCAATACCGACGCACGCGTGATCGACCCGGTCACGCTCAAGGAAGTGGCGGTCAACGAGATCGGCGAGATCATCGTGTGCGGCCCGCAGGTGTTCAAGGGCTACTGGGGCAAGCCGGATGCCACGCGCGATGCCTTCATCGAGTTCGATGGCAAGACCTTCTTTCGCACCGGCGACCTGGGCCGCATGGACGAAGAGGGCTACTACTTCATCACCGACCGGCTCAAGCGCATGATCAATGCGTCGGGGTTCAAGGTGTGGCCCGCCGAGGTGGAGAACCTGCTGTACAAGCATCCCGACGTGCAGGAAGCGTGCATCATCGGCACGCGCGATGCGTATCGCGGCGAAACCGTCAAGGCGGTGGTGGTGCTCAAGACGCATGCCAAGGGCAAGACCACGCCCGAGCAAATCATCGAGTGGGCCAAGGAAAACATGGCGGCCTACAAGTACCCGCGCGTGGTGGAGTTTGTCGACGCGCTGCCCAAGTCGGGCACGGGCAAGGTGATGTGGCGCGCGCTGCAGGAAAGCGAGAACGCGCGCAGCGCGGAGTCGAAGCCGGCGGCGGCATGACCGGCCTGAGCGGCGTGGCCGGGTAGCGTCGCAACAGCGGGCACTGACGCGGGCACATCCGTGCCCGCGTCAGTGCCCGCGCACGCGCACCAGCATCTTCACCATGGTCTTGTAGCTGCGCTCGCGCGCGTGCCGGGTCGGGGTGGTGCCATCCCGGTCGGCGAGGTTGGCGTCCGCGCCCGCGTCCAGCAGCAACTGCACCGTGTCTTCATACCGCGCGCTGCCATCGCCCATGACGATGGTCTCCAGCAAAGCGGTCCAGCCCTGGCGGTTGATATGGTCGACCGCCACGCCGGCTTTCAACAAGACCTTTACCACTTCGGTATTGCCATGCTCGCACGCGGCGATCAGGGCGGTGTTGTCGTAGCTGTCCGTGCTGTTGATGTCGGCGCCATGCGCCAGCGCCAGCTGCACCAGCTCAAGCTGCCCGGTGGACGCGGCCAGCAGGAATGGGCTGTTGGATTCCATGTCCTTGCGGTTGACATCGGCGCCTGCCGCCACAAGCGCCTTGGCGACCTCGGCGTGGCGGCTGTAGACCGCCACCAGCAAGGCGCTGCGGCCACGTTCGTCGGCGGCCTGGGCGGAAGCGCCGGAAGCCAGCAAGCGCTTGACCAGCTCGAGGTCTCCCAGCGTTGCCGCGGCAAGCAGATTGCGGTCGAGTCCGCCAACGCTATCGTGCGCAGGCGCGGCGGAGCCGGCGGCGCCTTGCCCGTGCGAGCGCGGCGAAGACTGGGCCGGGCCGCTGCCGGCAGGGCGCGCGGCCAGCGTCGATCCACCGGGGCCGGCCAGCAACGCGCCGCCCATCAGCAATCCGGTCAGCCCCAGCACTTCGGCAAGCACCAGTCGGCGGGGGCGGGCAGCAGGGCGTGGCATGCTGGTCGTTCCTGGGTCAGGCGGTTTCGCTGACAGCCTGTGCGGCCGTGGCATCCGTATCCTGCAGCCGGCGCCAGAGCCGTCCCAGGTAGGGATCGTCGACCCCGTTGGTGGCCAGCCCGAGCAGCGTTTGCTGCAGGTATTCGCGGGCCGGGCCATACAGGCCGCAGGCGTGGCGCAGGCAGGCGACCACGCGGTCGTCCGGCAGGCGCCCGGCATAGGCCTCGTGCTGACGGTTCATCACGAAGGCCAGCGCGCGCTGCGGCGGGATGCCGGCCATCTTCACGTTCAGCCAGCGCGGATGGTAGGCGCCGGTCAGCATCTCGCGGCGCCACAGCAGGCGGAATTCCTGCTCAATCATGTGATGGGGGATGCGGAAGACGACGCCGTGGCACGAACCGCCGCGGTCCAGCGCGAGCACCAGGCCCGGGTCGTCCCAGGTGCCGCGGTTGATGCGCGAGTACAGGTAGAAGCCGCGGTGGTAGCCATGCACGCTAGCCAGCTGGCGATCCGTGTGAATCACCATCGGGTTCCAGATCAGCGAGCCATAGCCGAACAGCAGGACATCGCCGGCCAGCCCGGGCGTATCCGGCCGCTGGTCCAGCGTAGCGCGCAGGGAACGTTCGAAAGCTTCTTCGGGAAGTAGCGAGGAAGCCACAGGCGTGCTGCAAAGAGAAGCACGCAGCCGATCTGTTTCGAGATCTTGTCGGGTGATGGCCATGATGCAAGCATAATCCAAAGCTGCGCGGCAGGCGGCATGGAAACCACATGGCGCGCAGAAATGTCTGTAAGGTCCGGCAGGTTGTGTGCGACTGACAACGGTCAGGCAGCCTTCGGAGGTCCAGCATGCACACCCATCTCGAACAATCGG
Source organism: Cupriavidus sp. CuC1 (assembly GCF_044627735.1). Lineage (NCBI taxonomy): Bacteria > Pseudomonadati > Pseudomonadota > Betaproteobacteria > Burkholderiales > Burkholderiaceae > Cupriavidus > Cupriavidus sp. CuC1. The sequence continues at coordinate 7,990 of NZ_JBIUHC010000153.1, forward strand.
CGCAGGCCGCTGCCAACATGTACCGGGATGCCGGGCCGCGCAATCCCTCCCGGCAATCCTGCAAGCCCGGGTCCTGGCCGCTGCGCTGGGCGCCGGTGCTGATACTCGCCGCGCTGGCCGGCCCGGTGCGCGCGGCGGCCGGCGCCGTGCCGGCCGCGTGCCTGCACGATAGCCCGCCCCAGCGGCTCGCGCTGATCGAGCTCTACACCTCGGAGGGCTGCAACAGCTGCCCGCCGGCCGATCGCTGGCTTGGCACGCAGGCCGCTCGGCTGCCGGCATCACAGGCTCTGGCGCTGGCGCTGCACGTCGACTACTGGGACAGCCTGGGCTGGCGCGACCGCTTTGCCAGCCCGGTGTTTACCGCGCGCCAGCGCATGCTGGCGAGCGCCGTCGGCAGTCATACGGTATATACGCCCGAGGTGTTTGTCGGCGCGCGCGAGCAGCGCCGCTGGCAAGACGCAGGCGAGGTCGCGGCGCGCGTCGCCGAGATCAATGCGCAAGCGCCCGGCGCATCGCTCCGGCTAGGCTGGCAGGCGCTCCGGGCCGCACAGGTGCAGGTCGCGCTGAATGTGACGCCCGCAGCCCGCTCCGGGCCATTGCAGGCCTATGCCGCGCTGGTCGAGGACGGGCTGGTGTCGGCGGTGAAGGCTGGCGAGAACCAGGGTGCTACCTTGCATCACGAGCGGGTGGTGCGGCTATGGCTGGGCCCCTTCGCCGTGCCGCCCGAGGGGCTGGCCTGGTCGGGCAGCGTGCCGTTGCCGGCCGGGGCCGACCCGAGCAAGCTGGCCTGGGTAGCCTTCGCGCAGCAGCCCGGCGCCGAGGTGGCGCAGGCCGTGCTGGCGCCGCGCTGCGAGTTACCGGGGTGACGCTGGGGCTAACGTCGCGGACTGACACTATCTGCGGGGCAAGGTGGCGGTATCGCCTGCTATGTCTTTACAATGGCGCATCAACCAGGAGAACAGGCTATGGCGCGCACGCTCACGGTAGTTTTCGGTACCGGCAAGGAATTTGGCTTCACCATTGGCGACGCAGAGTTGGCGGCGGTCACCGAGGATGCTGGCTGGCGCTGGTTCGACCGCGAATACGCCGAGCTCGATTGCCAGGCCTCCAGTCCGGTAGGCAAGGTGCTGGTGATCGACAAGATCCTCAGCGTGGCCAAGTTCTCCGGCGAGCAGCGCTTTAGCGGCGATGCCGCGTGGGCCCAGGACTACGCCCGCCATGCCGCCCGCCTGCTGGACCGCGACAAGGTGCGGGTCGACGTGGGCAACGCCGCGATCAGCTTCTGATCGCGGCCTGGCCGCAGCGCAATGCAAAGAGGGGCGCCCGTGGGCGCCCCTCTTTGTTGCCCCATCCGCGCAAGGTGCGGGACGGGATGTCGCTGGCCGCCGCTGGCGGGCGGCAGCCAGGCGATCAGACTGCCAGCAGTTCCACTTCGAACAGCAGCGTGGCGTTCGGCGGAATCACGCCGCCCGCGCCGCGCGCGCCGTAGCCCAGCTCGGCCGGGATCACCAGGCGGCGGGTGCCGCCAACCTTCATGCCTTGCACGCCTTCATCCCAGCCGCGGATGACGTGGCCGGCGCCCAGCGGGAACACGAAGGGGTCGTTGCGGTCCTTGCTCGAGTCGAACTTGCGACCGGCTTGTTCGTTCTCGTAGAGCCAGCCGGTGTAATGCACCGTGACATGCTTGCCTGCCGTGGCTTCGGCGCCTTCGCCGGTGACGGTGTCTTCAAATTGCAGGCCGGAGGGAGTGGTATTCATGGATGGCTTCCTTGTGCTGTATCAGCGAGGGTCACGGGTTCGGTGAGGCTGGCGGCAAGCCGGCCGCACCGGGCGGATTGGTGAAACGGGAACGGCTCAGCCCGCTGGCTGTTGCAGGACTTCGAGCGTGATGCGGACGTTGTGGTCGTCGTCGCTGACCCAGATCTCGCTATCCTGGATCGTGACCGACAGCCGCATGGCGCGCTGCGCCAGGGCGGCAAGTGCTTCCACCGCCTCGGCCGGCACATTGTAAATGGTCACGTTGCGCAGCTTGCCCGCCTTGCCGGCCATGCCCTTCCACCATTCACGCGCGCTTGCACCATTGTAGGTGAACACGGTGACGCGATCGGCACGGGCCGCGGCGCGCTTCAGGCGCGATTCGTCCGGCTGGCCCAGCTCGATCCAGTGCGCGATGTCGCCGGTCAGGGTCTTTTCCCACAGGTCCGGCTCGTCGGGCTCGTCCAGGCCGCGGGTGAAGGCCAGGGTTTCGCTGGCTTCGCAGGCAAAGGCCAGCAGCCGCACCATCATGCGCGCGTCGTTCTCCGACGGGTGCTTGGCAATGGTCAGGGCGTGGCTGCCGTAATAGGGCCGATCCATGTCGGATACGGACAGTTCGGCCTTGAAGATGGTGGATTTAAGAGCCATGAAGGAAGCGGGCGCGGCAAAGGCTGCGAGAAGCGAAAGGCCGCATCATACGTGAATCGGGCGCGGCGATCTCGCGCTGGCCTCTCAGGGGGCCACGGCGCGCAGTGTGATCGCGCTCAGCCTGTCGGCAAAGCCGGGCTGGTTTTGCCAGGCCTCGCCCAGCAAGTGGCCGGCATCCGGCAGGTCGACTATCTCCACGCGTTCGGCCAGGGTTGCGCGCCGGGCAAGCGTATCGGCAATGCCCGGCGGGATGACTGCGTCGTTGGCGCCGCGTACCAGCGTCAGGCGGCCGCGGAACTGGGCAATGAGATCGAAGGCGAGCGAGGCGCGCCAGCTGCCGGGGGTGCGCAGCACGGCCGTAAAGGCCGGACCGAAGGGGAGCTCGAACGCGGCCGGGTCATAGGCGGCACCCACCAGCGTCAGCAGCCGTCCGATGTGGTTGCCCGGATCGGCGGCCAGCCGCACGGCGATTTCCCCGCTCATGCTGATGCCGATCACGGCTCTGGGGGCGGTGCCATCCAGGTGGGCTAGCGCCGCCTTGGCCTCGCGCAGGCGCTTGGCCAGCGAGTTGGGCGTGCGCGCCGAGCTCTCGCCGTGGCCGGAAAAATCGATGGCGACACTGCCCACGCCGTGCGCGGCGAGCGCCTGGCGCAATGCCAGCCAGCGCGCACTGTGGCTGGTGCCGGCGCCGTGCAGCAGCAGGCAGCTCGCGCCGTTGCCGGGGTCGATGCGGTCGGCGGCCAGCGTTTCGGCGCCGGCCTCGATGTCAAAGCGCAGGGGCGTGCTCATGGATGGCCTGGCGGCGGCTCAGCGGGATTTTCGGTAATCGCTCAGGTAGTAGCGCAGCAGGGCCGACGCCAGCGTCAGGCAAAGAAAAGCGATGGCAATCACCATGGCGTGGCCGGCGGGACTGTCGATCTGCCCCGACAGGGCCAGGCTGGCCAGCCAGCTGCCCACCGGCAGGATCATCAGCGGCACCAGCAGCGCGCGGCGGCCATAGGTGCGCAAAGCCCACGCCGGAAAATTGCGCAGGAAGGCCATCGGGATGCTGCAGATCAGGCAAGCGCCCGCGGCGGCCAGCGAGGCGGCCACCACATCCCCAACTTGAATCGTGATCATTATTTTCGGGTTCCCCATTCAGGCGGAGGCCGGAAACGGGCCGGCCGGAAAATGCAAACCGCTGATTCTACAGAAGAATTCGAATTTTCAGGTGTCGCCGGGCCGACATGGGTGGCGATGCCGGACGCGTTCGTGGCGTAGCTGTCACTCCAGCGCCGGCAGCGCCGGCGTGGCCTCCACCGACATGGTCAAAACCACGGTATCGCCCACTTCCGGCAGGAAGCGCGTCATGCCAAAGGCGCTGCGCGACAGCACGGCGCGGAAGTCTCCGCCGCACACATGGCGCTTGATGCCGAACAGGGAGATCTCGCCGCAGCTGAAGCGCTCGGCTTCCAGCCGCAGCGGCTGCGTGACGCCGTGCAGGGTCAGCTCGCCTTCCACGGCCACCAGCCGGTCGCCGTCCCGCACGAAGCGATTCGCGCGCAGCCGGACCACGGGGAAACTCTGGGCATCGAGGAACTGGGCCGAGCGCAGGATGCCGTCCAGCGTGCGGTTGCCGGAATCGACCGAGTCGGCATCGACCGTGAAGTCGATCGCGCCGCTGCCGCTGGCTTCGTCATAGCTGATGCGGCCATCGATCTTGCCAAAGCGCCCGCGTACCGAGGTCCGCTCGAAGTGGCTGGCGGCGAAGTACACCGTGGTGTGCGTCGGGTCCACCGTGAAGTTGACGGGCTCCGCCCGCGCCGTGCCGGACAGGCCCGGCGCCAGCAGGCAGAGCGCGCAAATGACAGCCGTCGAAAGCCGCATGATGCGTGGCCTCAGTGCACGAACACCGGCAACAGGAAGATACCGATCACCGACAGGAAACCGATGGTCCAGCACAGCGTGCGCAAGGTGGCGCGATCGGCCAGGTAGCACACGGTGTACAGGACGCGCGCGGCGATGAAGACCAGCGCCAGCTCGTCGATGCGGGCGCCCGGCGCTTGCAGGTGCGTGGCGCACAGCACGGCCGCGGCGAAGAAGGGGAAGGCCTCGAAGTGATTGCGGTGGGCCATGTCGGCGCGCCGCGCCCGTCCGGCCTGCTTTTCCAGCCAGCCGCGCGGGTCGTGATTGTCGTAGGCGCTTCCGCTCGCCTTGGCAATGCCCACCGTCGCAACGGGCAGGATCCCTGTCAGCAGCACACACCAGAATGCGATCGGCATTGTTATTTCCTTTGCTTGGAGGAAAACGCCCGGCGACCGGACTGGCCGGCCGCCGGGCGTGCTTGCGAACGGGTCGGCCTCAGGCCGCCACCACGCGGATTTTCACGCCGGCCACGCTGACGACCTGGCCAGCGCGGATCTTGGCGGTCTTGCGCGATTCCACCGCGCCGTCGACCGAGACTTCGCCGGCCGCCACCAGCGCCTTGCCGGCGCCGCCGCTGTCGCACACGCCCGCCACCTTGAGCAGGTCGTTCAGGGCGATATGCTCGCCCTCCAGCGGGAAGGTTACGGTTTGCATGGGCTTACTTCCCCCAGCTGTCGCGCAGCCCGACGATGCGGTTGAACACCGGCTTGCCGGGCTTCGAATCCACGCGGTCGGCCACGAAATAACCCTGGCGCTCGAACTGGAAGCGATCCTCCGGAGCGGCTTGCGCCAGGCCGGGTTCCAGGTAGGCGGTGACGATCTTCTTGGAGTCCGGGTTCAGGGCGTCGAGGAAGTTCTTGCCGCCGGCGTCCGGGTTCGGGTCGTTGAAGAGGCGGTCGTACAGCCGCACTTCGGCTTCATACGCATGCGCCGCGCTGACCCAATGGATATTGCCCTTGACCTTGACGCTGTCCGCGCCAGGCGTGCCGCTCCTGGTCTCGGGCAGGTAGTTGGCATGTACGGCGATGACCTTGCCGTCGGCGTCGCGGTCCACACCCGTGCACTCGATCACGTAGCCGTGGCGCAGGCGTACCTTGCTGCCCGGGGTGCCGTCCTTGGGCGCGAACAGGCGGAAGTAGCCCTTGGGCGGCGCTTCGCTGAAGTCGTCGCGCTCGATCCACAGCTCGCGCGTCAGCGGGAAGACGCGCATGCCCAGCTCCGGCTTTTTCGGATGCACGGGCGCGGTGCAGTCTTCGCTCTGGCCTTCGGGGTAGTTGTCGAGGATCAGCTTGAGCGGATCCAGCACGGCCGCGCCGCGCGCGGCGCGCGCATCGAGGTCGTCGCGCACGGCGCCTTCCAGCGTGCTCATGTCGATCCAGCTATCGGACTTGGCCACGCCGATGCGGTCGCAGAACAACTGGATCGATTCCGGCGTAAAGCCGCGGCGGCGCACGCCCACGATGGTGGGCATGCGCGGATCGTCCCAACCATCCACGCGGTTTTCGTTCACCAGTTGGAGCAGGCGGCGCTTGCTGGTGATGGCGTAGGTCAGGTTCAGGCGGGCGAATTCATACTGGTGCGGCAGCGGCTCGCTGAACACGCCGCATTCGCGCAGCTGGGCCAGCACCCAGTCGTACAGCGGGCGGTTGTTCTCGAACTCCAGCGTGCACAGCGAATGCGTGATGTTTTCCAGCGCGTCCGAGATGCAGTGGGTGAAGTCGTACATCGGGTAGATGCACCACTTGTCGCCCGTGCGGTGGTGATGCGCGTGGCGGATCCGGTAGATCACTGGGTCGCGCATCACGATGTTCGGCGCGTTCATGTCGATCTTGGCGCGCAGGACGTGCTCGCCGTCGGCGTACTTGTCGTCGCGCATGTCGCGGAACAGCTGCAGGTTTTCCTCGACGCTGCGGTCGCGGAACGGCGAGGGCGTGCCCGCGCGGGAGAAGTCGCCGCGGTTGGCGGCGATCTGCTCGGCGCTCTGGCTGTCCACGTAGGCAACGCCGCGCTCGATCAGCTTTTCGGCGAAGGCGTAGAGCTGGTCGAAGTAGTCGCTGGCGTAATACAGGTGGGGCTGCTTGCTGCCGTCCTTGGCCGTGCTGTCCCAGCTAAAGCCGAGCCAGTGCACCGCGTCGATGATGGAGTCGACGTATTCGGTGTCTTCCTTGACCGGGTTGGTGTCATCGAAGCGCAGGTGGCAGCGGCCACCGAAATCGCGCGCCATGCCGAAGTTCACGCAGATGCTCTTGGCATGGCCGATATGCAGGTAGCCGTTGGGCTCCGGCGGGAAGCGGGTGATGACGGGGGGCAACGGCTCGCCCTGGGCATCCTGGCGCCCGGCGTAGGTGCCGGCGGTGAGGTCCTGGTCGATGATGCTGCGCAGGAAATTGGATGCGGCGGGCGTGCTGTCGTTGGCTTTGGGGTCGTTGCTCATGGTGGCGCCGGTGGGCGGTTAAGTCAGGAGGCGGGGCGGCGGCCGGAATTTGGCGCGCAGCCTGCCGCGCTGCTCGATTGCATGGCGGAATGCCGGATCGGGTGATTTTACCGTGCCGGGGACCAGAGTCGTGCAAACTGCGCGCGCGGGGGCAAAAACAGCTGGCGCGGCCTAGGATGGAGAGAGCGCACCCGCCCTGTGGAGCCTTGCCGCCATGCCGACGCCAACCCCGACCTCCAGCCTTTCCGATCCCGCCCGCCCAACCCCGTTCGAGGCCGTAGCCGGGCTCTGGCAGGCCGCCGGGCTGCCGGCCGCCGCCCTGGACCGGCTGCAGCTCAGCGGCACCGATCCGGCGCTGCCGTCGTCGTTTGCGGTGGGCATGGCCGCCCAGGCCAGCCTGGGCGCGTCGGCGCTGGCGGCCGCCATGCTGTGGCAGCAGCGCAGCCGGCGCTGGCAGGATGTGGCTGTCGACATGCGCCACGCCGTGGCCGAGTTCCGCAGCGAGCGCTACCTGCGCGTGGGCGGCGAGCCGGCGCCGGAGTTCCGCGACAAGCTCTCCGGGCTGTATCGCTGCGGCGACGGCCGCTGGGTGCGCGTGCATGCCAATTTTCCGCATCACCGGGACGGCGTGCTGCGCATCCTGGGCTGCGCGCACGATCTCGCCGCGGTGCGCTCGGCCTTGCAGAAATGGGACGCCGAGGCGTTCGAGGCCACCGCTTCCGAGGCCGGCCTGGTCGTGGCCGCCCTGCGCAGCTTCGACGAATGGGACCGCCATCCCCAGGGGCAGGCGTTGCAAGCGTTGCCGCCGCTCACCATCGAGCGCATCGGGCAAGCGCCGCCGCAGCCGCTTGCGGCGCTCCCCGTAGCCGGTGCGCGCCCCCTTTCCGGCGTGCGCGTGCTCGACTTCACCCGCGTCATCGCCGGGCCGGTAGCAGCGCGCGCGCTGGCCGTGCATGGCGCCGATGTGCTGCAGGTGAGCGCCGCCCACCTCCCCAGCATCGCCCCGCTGGTGATCGACACCGGGCGCGGCAAGCGCGCCTGCCAGCTCGACCTGCGCGACCCCGACGACAAGCGCGCCCTGCACAAGCTGCTGCATGGCGCCGACGTGCTGGTGCAGGGCTATCGCCCGCAGGGGCTGGCGGAGCTGGGCGTGGGGCCCGAGGCGGTGGCCCGCGCGCGCCCGGGCATCGTCTATGTAACGTTAAGCGCCTACGGCCATGTGGGGCCGTGGGCGGCCAAGCGCGGCTTCGATTCGCTGGTGCAGACCGCAAGCGGCTTCAACCACGCGGAAGCGCTCGCGGCTGGCAGCGAGGAGCCGCTGCCGCTGCCGGCGCAAGTGCTGGATCATGCCGCCGGCTACCTGCTGGCGCTTGGCGCCATGGCTGGCCTGCATCGCCGCGCGGCCGAGGGCGGCAGCTGGCATGTGCGGGTGTCGCTGGCGCAGGTTGGCCAGTGGCTGCGCGGCCTGGGCCGGGTGGAAGGCGGATTGCAGGCGCCGGACCAGCGCTTCGAGGATGTGCAAGATCTGCTGGTGACGTTGCCGTCTGGTTTTGGCGAGTTGCGCGCGGTGTCGCATGCGGGGCGCCTGTCCGAGACGCCCGCGCACTGGGCGCTGCCATCCGTGCCGCTGGGCACGCACGCGCCGGAGTGGCTGCCGCGCGCCTGAGCGGCGCGGGCTGGGTTTGAAGCCGGCTTCAGGCGCCCGTCATGCGCGCCATCCACTGCGCCATGTCGCGCTCGATCGGGCTGCCTTCCTGCTGGGCCGCGAGAATGCGGGCGCGGTCGCCCGCCGGGCGGTTCTGGCTGAGCTTGAACTTGGCTTCGATGCGCGTCGGCACGATGCGCAGGCCCACGATCGCCCCCAGCATCTTCTGCTGGAAATCCTCCGGCAGCTCACGCCATTGCGCGGCATAGGCCGGCTCGTTCTGCGCGATCAGCCGCTTGAGCAGCGCATCCTTGGCGTCGGCGTCATGGAGAGTGGCGATCTCGGCGTACACGTGCACGGCGACGTAGTTCCAGGTCGGTACCGACAGCTTTTGCTCGTACAGCGCGGGCGACACATAGCCGTGCGGCCCCTGGAACACCAGCAGGGCGCTTGGCGCCTGCTCCAGCCAGCGCCAGTGCGGGTTGGCGCGCGCCATATGGCCTTCGATCTGCCAGGCGTCGCCGCTGCGCTGGGCTACCACCGGCAGGTGGGTGGCGAACGGCAGGCCATCGGCGCCGTTGCCGATCAGCGTGGCAAAGGGGTAGCGGCGCATGACCTCGTCGATGGCGTCGCTTTCGGTGCTGGCAAAGTGGGATGGCGTGTACATGGGATCAATACAGGGTTTGCTGCATCCGCGCGGGCTGCGACGCGTCGTAGGCGACACCGTCGAAGGGGGCCTGGCTCACGGCGGTGAGGATGGTGCCGTTGCTCGGCAGGCTGCTGCGCGCCACCTGCGTCTGCGGGTCCCATAGCTTGGAGCGCACCAGCGCGCGGGCGCATTGGAAGAACACCGACTGGATCGAGATCACCAGCACCGTGGCCGGCGCCTTGCCATCCACGATGCAGCGTGCGATCAGCGCCGGGTCCACCGAGACCTGGGCGGTGCCGGCCACGCGGATGGTCTCGTTCACGCCGGGGATCAGGAACAGCAAGCCCACGCGCGGGTCGGCAATGATGTTGCGCAGGCTGTCCAGGCGGTTGTTGCCCCGGCGATCCGGCAGCAGCAGGGTGCGCTCATCCAGCACCTGCACAAAGCCCGGCGCATCGCCGCGCGGCGAGCACTCGGCGTACTCGCCGCTCACCGTGGATAGCAGGCAGAGCGGCGCGGCTTCGACGAAGGCACGGTAGTGCGGGTGCAGATGGTCGACTTCCTTGGCGAGCGAGGCTTCGCCGGCTTCGGCGTAGTGGGCCTCCAGTTCGGCCAGCTTGGTCAGGGTATGCGGCGTGGTCATGGCGGTTGGCGCGTGTGGGGCGCGCGTTAGAGCGTTGGGAGGACCGGGCAGACGCTCACTGTAACGCAGTAGCGCGCGCTTTGTCGCGCCGGCCCGATCGGCTCCGCGTTACAGGTTGATGGTGCCCCGTCCCAGCTCGATCACGCGCCCGCCCACGCGGATCGCCCGATCCGCGGTGACCTCCAGACGCAGCGTGCACGGCCGGCCAACCGCCTCGCCTTGCGAGATCTGGTACGCGGCGGGCAGCGCGTGGCCGTTGGCAATCAGCCAGCCGCCCAGGTTGGCGCAGGCCGAGCCGGTGCCCGGATCCTCGGCCACGCCGCCGCCTTGCTTGGTGAAGAAATAGCGCGACACCACCTGGCCCGGCCGGGTCGGGTCGAAGGCGAAGACGTAGGCCGTCTTGCGGCCCAGGCTGCTTTGCGGCCAGGCGTCCAGGCGCGCGCCATCGGGCTGCGCGCGGCGCACGGCGTCTACGCTGTTGAGCGCCACCAGCAACTGGTCGGCGCCGGTGTCGACCCAGATCGGCGCAGCCAGCAGGTCGCTCTCGGCAAGCCCGAGCAGCGATGCCATCTGCGCGTCGGGCAGGCCGGCTGGCGCGGTCTTGGGCTCGCCGGCATGCGGCGCGGTGAACGTCCACACATCGCCCTGCGCGGTCACCGGCACCACGCCCGCCTTGAACTCCAGCGTGAGCGCGTCGCCGGTAGCGGCCAGTTCGCGTACCACATGCGCGGTGCCCAGCGTCGGATGGCCGGCGAAGCGCATCTCGTAGCCCGTCGTGAAAATCCGGACGTGCGCGCTGGCCTGTTCGGACGGCAGGATGAAGGTGGTCTCGGACAGGTTGAACTGCAGCGCCAGGGCCTGCATGGTTGCCGTGTCCAGCCCGCGCGCATCCTCGAACACGCACAGGGGATTGCCGCCGAAGGTGGATTCGGCGAAGACGTTAAGCAGGCGGTAAGCGTAGGTGGTCATGGCAGTTGTAGGGGAGGCAAAGACATCAGTGTAAGTCTCCTCGCTGCGTACACCATGCACACTCGCCGGGATGGCGGGCAGGCCAGTTGCTGACAGTTTGGGTCGGGTTGCTCCGTGGCGTTGGCCTGCTTGACGTCAGAAGGTCAGAAGGTCAAAAGCTCAACGGCTTGAAGTCAAAGGCAGTTTCACCTCCCCTGCGGGGAGGCGACCTACTTTCTTGTCTCGCCAAGAAAGTAGGCAAAGAAGGCGACCCGGATGCGGCGAGGCGCCGCATAACGGGAGATGCAAACCTTCACGGCTCGCTTCGCATCGCGCACGGGTGATTTCCGCCTGGGGGCGCAAATCACGGCTACCACAATTGGTTGATCTTGCCGCCGGTTTGCTCCCCTCTCCCACTCGTGGGTAGGGGCCGGGGGAGAGGGCGGGCGTTCGTTATGCCGGCATGCCGGACAAAACCATTGGCTTCGCTTCCAGCGGCTCCTGGTCAAATCGCCCCTCTCCCAGCCGTCGTCATTCCAGACGGCTTTGGCGCATCCTGCCGGCCTCGTCCAATGCCCCTGGTCTCTCAAAAAAAAAGCGCCCACGTTGCGGCGGGCACTCCCAGTCCTACCTACGGGTATTCAAAACCCTACTGCCTGCCCGTCGCGTCGGCTGTCGCTGGCGGCCACATAGCCATGCTCGGCGTCATCCGACAGGCGCCAGATAAACTGCCCCGAGCCGAAATCCATGTACGGGTCGTCGACCGACTTGAGCTGGTGGCCGCGTGCCTTCAGGCCAGCGACCACGGCGGGATCCATGGTGGACTCCACATCCAGCGTGAAGTCGCGGTTGACCTTCCAGCGCGGCGCGCAGCAGGCGGCTTGCGGCTGCTGGTTGTAGTCCACCATGCGCACCACGGTCTGCAGATGGCCCTGCGGCTGCATGTCGCCGCCCATCACGCCGAAGCTCATCACCGGCTGGCCGTCCTTGGTCAGGAAGGCCGGGATGATGGTGTGGAAGGGGCGCTTGCCGCCGGCCACCACGTTGGGGGATTTCGGGTCCATCGAGAAGCCCACGCCGCGGTTCTGCAGGCTGATGCCGGTGCCCGGCACGACCACGCCGGAGCCGAAGCCCATGTAGTTCGACTGGATGAACGAGATCATCATGCCGTTCTCGTCGGCTGCGCTCAGGTAGATGGTGCCGCCGACCTTGGGCATGCCGAAGTCGAAATGCGTGGCGCGCTCCATGTCGATCAGCTTCGCGCGCGACTTCAGGTAGGCGTCATCCAGCATCTGCTCGGGCGTGACTTCCATGCTGCCCGGGTCGGCCACGTAGCGATAGAGGTCGGCAAAGGCCAGCTTCATCGCCTCGATCTGCAGGTGCTGCGACTCGACCGAATCCACCGGCAGCGAGGCCATGTCGAACTGGTCGAGGATGCCCAGCGCCACCAGCGCGGCGATGCCCTGGCCGTTCGGCGGGATCTCGTGCACCGCATAGCCGCGATAGGCCTTGCTGATCGGCTTGACCCAATCCGGCTTGTAGTTGCGCAGGTCGTCGGCCGTCATGGCGCCGCCGCATTCCTGGCTGAAGGCAACGATCTTCTCGGCGATCTCGCCGTCGTAGTAGGCGCGGCCATTGGTGGCGCCGATCTTGCGCAGCGTGTCGGCGGCGGCCTTGAGCGTGAACTTCTCGCCCACGTTGGGCGCGCGGCCATTGGGCATGAAGGCCTCGGCGTAGCCGGGCTGGTCCTTCAGTTCCGGCACGGCCGCGGCCCACTTGTGCGCCACCACCGGCGGCACGGCGTAGCCGCGCTCGGCGATCTCGACGGCGGGTTCCATCAGTTCGGCGAAGGGCAGCTTGCCAAAGCGCTCATGCAGCGCGGCCCAGCCGGCGATCACGCCCGGCACGGTGACGGCATCCCAGCCGCGCACGGGGCGCTTGGCGATGCCATTGTCGTCCGTGCCGTACTTGTTCTTGAAGTACTCCGGGCTCCATGCAGCCGGTGCTACGCCCGAAGCGTTCAGGCCGTGCATTTCCTTGCCGTCCCACAGGATCGCGAAAGCGTCGCTGCCCAGGCCGCACGAGACCGGCTCGACGATGGTGATGGCTGCCGCCGCGGCGATGGCTGCATCGACCGCGTTGCCGCCCTTGAGCAGCATGCGCAGGCCGGCCTGCGCCGCCAGCGGGTGCGAGGTGGACACCACGTTGCGCGCGAACAGCGGGATGCGCACGGAAGGGTAGGGATTGGTCCAGTTGAAGTTCTGCATGCTTGCCTCGGTTCGATGCGCTGGCTGCGCTTGGCGGCAATCTTGCCGCCGGCTTGCCAGCGTTCGTGCTTGTTCTGGCGCCCCCGTCCCGGGCGGGAAAGCGGGAAAGAGGGAAAGCGGGAAAGGGGCGCGCGCCGGAAGCCGCTAGGGCGTCGTCGTCGTTATTCCACGGTGATCTTGCGATCCTTGATCAGCTTACCCCAGCGCGCGCTGTCCTTTTTCACCATCGCGGCGAACTGGGCCGGCGTGCCGCCAACGGGTTCCGCGCCCAGCTTGCCAAGGCGTTCCTTCACGTCGGGCGCCTGGATGGCCTTGTTGAACTCGGCGTTGAGGCGGTTCACCAGCTCGGCCGGCATCTGCTTGGGGCCATAGATGCCGAACCAGGTATCGGACTCGAAGCCCGGTAGGCCGGACTCGCTGGCGGTCGGGATCTCGGGTGCCAGCGGCGAGCGCTTCAGGCTGGTCACGGCCAGCGCCTTTAGCTTGCCGTCCTTCACGTGCGGCAGGCCCGAGACGATGCTGTCGAACAGGATCTGCACCTTGTTGGAGATCAGGTCGGGCACGGCCAGCGCGGTGCCGCGATACGGGATGTGCGTGATGAACACGCCGGCCTGCGCCTTGAAGGCTTCGGCGGTCAGGTGCACCACGGTGCCGTTGCCGCTGGATGCGTAGTTCAGCTCGCCCGGATGCTTCTTGGCGTAGTCGATCAACTCCTTGACGTTCTTCACCGGCAGGCTGTTCGGCACCACCAGCACGTTGGTGGCGATGGCCACCTGGCCGATCGGCGTGAAGTCGGTCTCGGTGTTGTACGGCAGGCGGGTGTTGATGTACGGCCCGATCGAGTGCGTGCTGGTGGTGGCGATCAACAGCGTGTAGCCGTCGGCCGGGGCCTTGGCGGCCATGTCGGAGCCGATGGCGCCGCCCGCGCCGGGCCGGTTGTCGACCACGATCTGCTGGCCCATGTTGGTGCCCACCTTCTGCGCGATGGCACGAGCCAGCAAGTCCGTGGCGCCGCTGGCCGGGAACGGCACGATCAGGCGGATCGGCTTGTTAGGGTAGGTGTCGGCGAGTGCCGGGACGGCGCTCAGCGCAAGTCCCGTGGCGAGGCTCGTGCCAAACAGGCGCAGCCAGTGTTTCATGGTGATCTCCGGATCGGGGCAAGCCAGGCAAACGCAGGCCGGGGCCGGCCCTCGGGCAACACACCCCGCCGCGGATGCTGCCAGGCGGTGCTGCTGATCAATTATTCCGTGCTCATCATCATAATGAAAGCTAATATTTCTTTCTTATGACTCAAGATTTTCTTAAGCATCGGCGTGCCGGATAAGCCCCGCCAAGCCGCACACTAAGCCGCACGCCATGACCACCTTCCCATGAGCACCATCCGTTTCCTGCGCACCTTCGTTGCCGTGGCCGACCACGGCTCCTTTGCCGCCGCCTCCGCGCGGGTGGCCCTGACGCAGGCCGCGGTCAGCTTGCAGATGCGGGCGCTCGAGATGGAGTTGCGCCGCGAGCTGTTCGACCGGGGCGGCCGGGTGGTGGCGCTCAATGCGGGCGGCCGCGAGCTGTTGCCACAGGCGCGCCGCATGCTCGCGCTCTACGACGAGATGCGCCTGCCCCCGGAAGCGCCGGACGCGATGGCAGGCGCGGTAGCCGTGGGCGCGGTGGTTTCGGTGATGGGCGGCCTGTCGCATGTGGTGGCGCGCATGAAGCGCGAATACCCGGCGCTGGACGTGCGCCTGGTCGGCGCCAAGTCGATCGAGCTGGCGGTGCAGGTGGAAGCCGGCGAGCTCGACGCGGCGATGCTGGTGGAAGGGGCGGGCCGCCTGCCCGGCACATTGGTGTGGACACCGCTCTACCAGGAGCCGCTGGTGGCGATTGCCGGGCGCGACAGCCCGGGCGCGAACGCGCGCGAGGCGCTGGCGGCTAACCCTTTCCTGCGCTTCGACCGCGGCCAGCGCACCGGCATGCTGGTGGAACGGGCGCTGCGCCGCGCGCATCTGCGCGTCAATGAGTTCCTTGAGCTGAACTCGATCGAGGCGCTCGTCGAGCTGGTGCGCCAGCAGGTGGGCGTGACCGTGGTGCCGTTGCTGGCGCGAGCGCGCTGGCTGGAGGACGAGGCCCTTCGCATCCTGCCGCTGGAAGTGGGCGGCGCGCCGGTGCTGCGCACCATCGGCATGCTGGAGCGTCGCGATCAGGCGCGCCGCCACGTCACTGCGGCCGTGCGGGACGCGTGCGCGGGCCTGTTCGATGTGCCTGGTTCTTGATGCAGCCCTTGAGGGCGAGCCTTACCGTTCTGTCAAACCTACTCAAATCTGCCTAAACAGATCCAAAGCTGACTTCCTACTTCGTTGAGGCTGGTTTCGTC
>NZ_JBIUHC010000154.1:0-23243 GCF_044627735.1 Cupriavidus sp. CuC1
TCTACGTCAGAATGTATGGCCGGTCAAGCAGCTCGCTGCACAAAAGTTGAGCAGTCACCCACGAAAATGTCAGGCTAACCACGAATTTGTCAGGCGAGACCACCCAAATGTCAGGCTAACCACGAATTTGTCAGATGAAACCACGAATTTGTCAGAATAGATGCCTGGAAACCCTTTCTGCATATAGCTTTGCGGGTTCCTAAAAAGGTTTAAAAAGGTTTTAAAAAGGTTTAAAAATATCTTAAAAAGCGTCACATCAATCACCTGTGGACAACGTCCCGACAAGCGGCCTGCGGCCGGGGCACCCCTACGGGGTTCCCCCACCCTTCGGGCGGCTCCCCCTCCCCACTATCGAGCCCCACCTACGGCGGGGCATCACGGCCCTACGGGCCTGAGACGACCCCAAACCAACACCCCTCGGAACGCGACCGATATCGATTTTCCATTTACGTGACCCCGCCAATCCACTGCCGTACCACCAGGGGCTCTCAGAGTAACGTTTTCTGTCCTCAAACACCGTGGGAAGGAGCGCCTTCGGCGCAGCTTGCAAGTGGAGGGGTGGCCAGCCTCGATGGTCAATCAAAAGCCAGACCGAATCGTCCCTTCGGGCCGCCGCTCTCCCCACGCCTCCGGCGCGGGTCCCCGTGCGGCTCGATTCGGGCGCGACGGCGCGCGCGATACCCTCGACATAACAAAACAAAGATAACAAAATATCAAATAACAATAACATTATTGTTATTTATAACGTTATACACTATAATTTGTTATCTAAACGCGCGGAGGGGTTCGAGATGGCTGAGAAGAAAACGCTGGTGTCTTACGAGGCGGTGTCGGCTGCTGCTGACTCTCTAGTCGTCGGTGGGCAGCGCGCCACAGTACGCGCCGTAATCGCGATCTTGGGCGGCGGATCGCCCAATGCCGTGCTGCCTCACTTGCAGGCCTGGAAGGCTGGCCGGCCAGGCATCAAGGCTGCGGACGTGGTGCTGGATGCGCGGATTGCGGAAATCCTGAAGGAGCAGATTGCTGCCGATGTCGCTAAAGCGACTCACGAGGCAGGAATCCGCCTGGCCGACCTTGAATCGGACGCAGAGGCGGTGGCAGAGGCCGGGCGCAAGGCCGAGGTCCGTGCCGACGAGCTGGACGACGAGCTGGTTAAGGCTCAGGCCGAGATCCAGCAGCGCGACGGCTTGTTGGCTGGCCTGCGCGCTGAGTTGGACGAGATCCGAAGAGAGGCGTCCAGCCAGGTCATGGAGGCTCGCGCGGATGCAGCCCGGGAACGGGAAGCGGCGGAGGCAGCGCGCCAGGGACTTGCCCGCGCCGAGTTGCGACTGGAAGCGCTGCCAGCACTAGAGAAGGAGTCGACCGAGCTGCGTGCCGCCCTCGATGCCGAGCGCATCACCCGGGCCAACGCCGAGAAGGTTGCCGCCGTGGCCGGCGCGGAGAAGGCCGCGTCGTCGGCTACCGCTGACGACTACCGCGCGCGGCTGATGGCCGCAGAGAAGCGCCTGGAGGTGCTGCCCGGGCTCGAAGGACAGGTAGCCGAATTGCGTGCAAGCCTGGATGCCGCCAAGGCGGCCGAGCAGAAGGCCATCGCCGTTACGACGGCGGAGAAGGCGGCGGCAGCGGCTACCACCGATGATTTGCGGGCTCGCCTCGTCGTGGCTGAGGAGCGCGAGCGCGAACTCAGGGCTGAGCTGCGAGCGGCCCTGGACGCCGAGCGAGTTTCCAGGGCCGCTGCGAACCTGCCCGCTAAGCGTGAATAACTATGTAATGAATTACATTGGTTTTCATTGATTTGAAAATCAATTCATCAAGGTTGCCTGCGCCTCGCGGCCTGATTTGCTCGCCCCGGAAAGGCGGTCAAGGGCCAGCCCGGAGGCCGCAGCCCGACCGCAGGACGGGACCGGGCGAGGACTGGGGCGTAGCCGAACTCTTGACGGCCTTGGAGGTGCCATAGCCTCACGGAGAGGGAGCAGGGGAGGTTTCCCCCCCTGCTCCCCGACGCCTCGCGGGCGAGAGCGGGGTGCAGGGGCAGAGCCCCTGCAGGGTGTCAGCCATGCGTGACCTGTTGGACCGTTACCGTGACTGGGCCAATGCCTGCCTCAATGGCTTCCTGGCTGAGGTGCTGCTGTACGGCGCGAAGCTCTGGTGAGTCCAGCGTAGTTCGGGCGTCATCAAGGTCAAAAAGCGCTCGGTCATCTGCTCGCGTCAGGCCCTCATTTAGCGTGGCAAGAAGCTTGTCCCTTGGGAACTCGCCTCGCTCGACTTTCGCCAGAATGAGGGACCCCACCAAGATCTTGCGCCTGGTGTCTTCCGCACGCAGGCGTTTCTGCTCAGCTGCGCGTTTGCGCGCGTCAATCAGTTGCTTCTCAGCTTTTGCCTGTTTTAGCTTTGCTTCCAGCGTAGCAATTTTGTTTTCAATGGCTGCCATGGTTTGGTGGATTGATCATTGTGATTTGTAGTTTATCGTGCTTTCAATGTTGACGTGAGTGTTCCAACGGTGGTATTGGGTTGATCCCGAGAGAACAGCAAGGGCGCACTTATGCAAACTTCGTTTGCGTGCGGCCTGCGGCGCTAAAAAACAAAGACAACCCTCGTGGCGATCTACCACCTCTCCGTCAAGACAGTCAGCCGTGCTGCTGGTCGCTCGGCGACCGCAGCGGCTGCCTATCGTGCCGGGGTGGAGATCATCGACGAGCGCACAGGCGAAATTCATGACTATCGCCGCAAGGGTGGTGTCGAATCTGCCGTGCTGGTGTTGCCTGCTGATGCGCCGAACTGGGCCGCCGACCGGGCGACTGTTTGGAACGCTGCTGAGCAGGCTGAGATGCGTAAGAACTCAACAGTGGCGCGCGAGTTCGAAGTGGCCTTACCTATGGAGCTTTCCGCTGCAGAGCGGCGGCGGCTGGCGCACGACTTTGCGCGTGAGCTGGTAGCGCGGCACGGCTGCGCGGCGGACGTCGCAATTCACGCTCCTGGCAAGGAAGGAGATAACCGCAACCACCACGCGCACATCCTTTGCAGCACCCGGCGGCTCACGCCGGTGGGTTTCACCGAAAAGACCCGCGAACTGGACGACCTCAAGACGGGGGAGGTGACGCGGTGGCGCGAGCGGTTCGCAGAATTGCAGAACGAGCGGCTGCGCGAAGCCGGGCATGCGGTGCGCGTCGATCATCGCCGCTTGGCCGCGCAGGGTATCGAGCGCGAGCCCACGCGGCACCTAGGGCCAGCGGCTACCGGCTATGAGCGGCGCGCAGGCGAGGCGAGCCGCAGGCGGCTGGACTGGCAGCATGAAGCCGCCGAACGCCTGGCGCGCGCCAAGCTGTCGGGCGACCTGGAGCGGCAGAGCCGCCAGCTCGAACGCTCCATCCTTGACCTGTCGGGAGACCTCGCGGCGGCCAAGGCCGAGTGTAACCGCCGGGTCGAGGCAGGCAAGCAGCAGGCGCGCCCTCCGACGGCGCGTGCGGACATGCCGGCGCTGGGTGCCTCGCTCGTAGATCTGGCGCCGTCGCGCCCGGGCGGCACTTTGCTGACGGACATGACCGCAGTGCAGGAGGTGCCGACACGGCAGACCTTCTATGGCTGGATTGTGGCCCCCGAAAGCGACCGGGCCTTCCTCAGTTCGCTCGGGGTCGAACTTGGCCCATACAATGCGCTTGACGACAAATTTCCAGCCAAGGTCGACGCCATGGCGCTGCGGCAGTTGGAGGAGTGGCGCGGCACCTTTGCGCTGCAGCTGACTGCGCTCGACGATGGACTCGTGGACCCAGAGACACAACGGCTGGGCGTGCCGCTGGCGCAGGTCAAGCCCGAGACGCTCGCGGGTTACCAGGCCTATCTGCGCTACATGGTGGCGAGCGAGCAGGGCGGCGGACAGGCGGTCAGTGCGCTTGCCGAGGCCAACCGCGAAAAGCACCGCCGCACGCTTGCGCCGGCCGCACTGCAGCGCGCGGCCGCGCCGGACAGTCTGGACCTTTGACCTGGAGAAGCGCGATGCTGGTTTTCCTCGATACGGAATTCACCGACTTCATCGAGTGCGAGCTCATTAGCCTCGGCCTGGTGGCCGAGGATGGCACGCAGTTCTACGCTGAGGTGCAAGACTTTGATCGGGAAAAGTGCAACCAGTTCGTCCGGGCTGCCGTGTGGAGTGTGCTAGGCCAGATCGAGGGCGCCAGCGTGGCCCGGGCCGCCCTCCCCGCGCGGCTTTGCGCCTGGTTCGCCAGCCTGCCAGACAGCGTAACTGTGGCCGCCGACAGTTTCACCGATTGGGAGTTGCTGCTGGACGTGTTGGATGGAGAGCGCCCGCCGAACCTAGCCGGTCGATACGATCTGCGAGAGCTGGCCAGCAATGCCGCGTTTCAGCAGGCTGTGGCCACCTATCACGGGCAGCCGGGACACCCATGGCACCATGCCCTGCACGACGCGATGGCGTTGCGCGCAGGCTGGTTGGCCGTCAACGCTGCCACCGGCATTGCTCCTCCTCAGGCTGAGGAGCGGAGTCTTGCACTCCATCGGCGCGTTGCAGAGAAGTTACGCGCCTGGAGTCGTTTGATTTTTATACTCATTTGAGTTTTTGAGTAAAATACCTTTTGAGTAAAATTAGTTTGGTGAGCCGTGTCTTGCGGTAGTTCCAGGGGCTGTAGTCCCTGTTGGATGCGTTGGATGGTGAGTTTCCCCCCTGGCATCATGTCCGGCATGATGCGGCTGCGCTTCGCGTAGGTTGGTTGGCATCAGCCTCCGCAATGCTCCGCAGCATCCAATTCACGAGTCACCACGGTATTGACCCAGTCCATGAATTTGATCCAGCGCGCCTCAGTAATGGCAACGCCCCTCGGCCCCCACAATACTTCCGGATCATTCATAAGATCCGGTTGGAGGTCCAGCCAGCGTCGTAGAGGGACGCGGAGTTCGTAGGGCGCTTCGTCAATGTAAAGGACAAGGGTATCGCCCCAAGGGAAGAACGGGACGCTAGTGCCAGCCTCAAGCTGAAGCTTGAGCAGGCGGATGTTTCTTGCAAGATTTCCCATTTTCCCGCCCCGACCGGACTAAGTGTTTTACTCGGACCGTCGCCTACCGCTTTACTCAAACACGCTTTTCAGATTGAAGAGTTTGAGCAGCCTCGCATTGATGCGAGGCGCGTCGTCAAGTGCAGCCGCAAACGCTTGCCAAGCGTCGTCATTGACCACGAAGCGGATTTGGTCACAGCTCGCTGTCTGTGTGGGTGTCGAATCTGCGATTGCGGATCGTCTCCTCCGCTCCGCTGGGGGCTGTGTCGCCATCTTTTCGTCCTATGGGCGCAATGCCAAGGATGATAACGTTGTTCGGTCCACGGGATGCGCCGCGGCGCGAGAGCCGAGCACAGCTCGGACTCCCGCTCGATGATGCGCTGGCCTGGTGGGGATCGGTTGCGGAACGCCACGCCCTTCCCTGGCATCCTGACGGACGGGGAGCGCTATGACATCCTCAAAGCGTGGAGGGAGGGCGTTGTTTAATTGTTACTCATTTGAGTTCTTGAGTAAAATGCAGATTTGAGTAAAATTAAGTTGATAAGCCGCGTCTCGCGGTAGAGTGCCAAAAAATACAGTGGAGCCACACCATGATGAATGCCGAGGATGCACTGGGCCTGCAGGAAGATCTGGCGATCATGCGCGCGCACCGCGCGCCTGCTTCTACTCGCAGGGCACCGATCGCACAGGCGAGTTCAACCGAGAGTGCCATGGGAGCGATTGCCGTGGCGTTGCGAGCAAATCAGGATGCGACAGCTAAGCTTCGCGCGAATCTCGATGCCACCATGAACAGCAGAAATGATGTGATCGCGATGGGACGCGCGTCGCGCGAAATCATCGATCTGCTCCTCGTGGAGGTGGCCAAGCTGAAGCAATTGCCTGTCGAGGACGTTAAGGAGTACGTGTATGAAGCCTTGTCGCGTCGTTATGACAGGAAGGTAGACGAGGCCAAGCAGCGCGGCTCCATCAAGTGGGACGTGCGCGACGACCCAGAAGTTATGCGCCACCGCGACTGGTACCGCGGTGGCGCCTTAGGCTGAGAACGGGAGATGAGGGACAGGGCCATTTCTGGCCCTTTAGTTTTTTGAGCTCGCTCGTACTGAGTATGGCCAGTGTGGATGGCGCTACATGGCCATGTACTGGATCGCCGATGTGTAACCGTAACCAGAGTAGCGGCTGTTTGCTGTGCTGAAGACGTGCCAGCCGGCGTCGAGCGTGATTTGGCAGTACCCCACCGAACTGAGAGACCAATTCCCGCCCGAAACGACGGATGTATCCGCCATCGTCGGGCAGGGGTTGCCATCGACGTAAATCTGCGTCGTCACGGAGCCGCCTGCCTGCCCGCCCACTGCTGTGATAATCACCGCCCTGCGGGAAGGTAGGGAGACGCCGATGGACGAATCGGCGCCACCGGACGACACCGGCCCGCCCATCATTGGCTGTCCAGAAGAGGACGGGCGCCATACGCCGTATTGGCAAGAAAGGAGCTTTCCGTCGCTGTCCGACTTGATGGCGCCTTGCCCTTCCCAGCAACCCCAACCCTCCACCGCCGCACCGGCCATAGCCGGGCGGATGGCGCCATAGGCATACATGTTGTTATAGGCGTAGGTGTTGCCATAGACCTGGTGGTCACCCCAGATCTGGGCATTGGTGGCACTGAGGCTGTTCGCGTTGAGGTTCGTCGCGCTAACATTCGTGGCATTGACACTGCTACTGGTCAATGTATTCGTCTGCACGTCGCCGGAAATCATCGTCCCCATGTTGCCCGAGGAGTCCTGCATGTAGACCCTGCCGTTGGGCGATCGGATAGCAACCTGCGTGGCATCGCCATAGACGACCGCGTTACCAATCTGCAGGCTATTACCGGACGGCAGATTCACCTTCTGCGCATTTACCGCGTTCGCATTGTTGATGCTGTAGCCGCCGGCCGCCACGTCGTTGGTCATCGCCAACGAGCCGTCACGCCGATAGAACTGCGAGAATGATGCCGAGTTGTAACCCGTGCGGGCTGCCAGAATGCCTGGTTGGTTGCCCTGCGGGTTGGCTGTGCTCCACTTGCCCTGCATCCCGAGCAACTGCGCCGGTGCGGCGCTGTTCGACATCGCGCCGTCCGACCCGATGGCGCGAACGGCCACCCCAAGGCGTGGATAGTCGATATTGTTAAACCAGTCTCGCAGTGGACGGTCATTCCACACCAGCCCATCCAGATTGCAGTTGGGTGCCGCGCATCCGGCCGGAAAGGTCGTGATCGCCACGCGATAGGTTCCGCCGTTGTAGGCCGTCGCAATCACCGGATCTTTGAGCGCGCCGATTGCTCGCAATTCAGCGAGCGTAGGACTCAGGGGCGCTGCGACGCCAGGAACGCTACCTCCCCCGGGCTGAACCAACTGGCTGTAGTAAGTCGTCAAGTACTGGTTGATGGCTCCTTGGATCGTCACGAAGGCAAGACCTTGGGCGCGCGCGACGTCGTCGCCTTTCTTGTCCATCGTGTAGGCGACGACAGAGGCAGCCATGCCAGTCCCTAGGAGGAGCGCAAGGGAAGTCTCCAGCAAAAGCCAGCCACCACTTCGTTGCCGCCGCCCAAGTTTTCGCCGTTCTTGTTTCATGTGCTTGCGCATATCACGAATGCATTTAGGTCAATTTATGGTTCGCTGTCAGCGGTAATCGATGACTGCCCAGTTTCGCCCGCCGGACTATTACGCTTCAGCGCGCCAACCATCTCTGCGTGCCGAGCAGCTTCTGTTTCGCGCACCTCTTTGGCAGTTGCCGCATCCGCTGCATCGTCAGCCCGGCGTTGCCGGGCCTGCTGGACCGACGTTGCCTTGGATGAACCCCACACGGCCGCCTGACGGGCCTGCGAGCTCGCGGCCCCCTCTAGCTTGCCGGTCATGCCCTTTTCTCCCAGGTCACCAATGCCAGCGCCAATCCATCGCAGTATGTTGTCGGGCAGTGCCTGCGGTAGGCTAAATAGCAGCATGTACATGGCCGAGATCGCAAAACAGTAGACGCCGAGGTACCCGGCAATCGTGAACAGGCCACTCACTGCGTCGGCTTGCAGCGAGCGGAACGCTATCAGGAACGCCTCATTCATATAGGTGGTGGCCGGGTACAGGAGCGCGTTACTCGCCACCAGCCCAAGCACCATCAGGGCAGGCCGGAAGAAGCCAGACATCACGAGCATGTAGCCCTGCGTTTGACTGCCGATGAAGCTGTCCTCCCGCGCAGGAGTCGTGTGCGCAGCGGCCCACAGCATGCCTGCGGCCATCATCTCGACCACAAACACCAACCAACCCACCACACCGGTTGCGAAGATAAAGAACGGCACCATGGGGATCCAGATCCCCAAGTAGTAGCCCAGATACATGACCGCCATAATGGACGGGCTTACATAGGCCCACATCTCCGCCAGGAACTTGGCAGCAGCGTGGGCGAAGCCGGAGGCAAGGAAGGATCCGGGCACCGCGCTGGACTGTGCAGCCGCCGCGACACCCTCCAGCGTCGACGAAGCAGCGACTTTCCACAGTGACAATACTTCGCCAGTGGTTGCCATCCAATCGCCGAGATTTTTTACCTTCATCACGGGATCGGCGTCCGGGTCTTCGAGGTAGTAGACAACGCCGGACAGAATCGCATTGGCGCCATAGTTGAACATCTTGTTGATGGCGCCCTTGACTGAGCCGCCCCCGTCCGTCATGTCGCTGATCGTGAAGTTAGATTGCAACTTTGGAATGGTTGGCTGGGACGCCGAGACATCTGGCACGTACTCGAAGATCCTTTTGGATACCTCGGAGGCGATGGCGTTGTACCTGGTCAAGACGGCATTGGCCGCAACGAGAGAGTCGCCGGTCAGAACGCTCTCAAGTGGATTGCTCGACCCGACAACGAAGTCGGACGATGACGTGGTCGTGTTGCGAACCGCATCCTTCAAACGGCCGATTTCGCGGTACATGGAGCCCGCATAGACCCAACCCTTTTCAGTCAGCTTAGTCAGCGCATTGCCGTTTTCACCGTTGGCGATCTGGGACTGCACGGCTGCAACGATGTCGCGCATCTGCTGATCCTTGAGGCCCTCGATGAACCTGGCCAATGCCGTTGCATCGATTGTCTCGCCATCCATGGCGGCCTTCATCGCGACCACCTTCGCCTGCTGCGCAAAGCTGCCCGTAAAGAACGACTCCACGTACCGGGATCGGACTTGGTAAATGGCTTCCTTGATCGACGGTGCCGCGTCGTTTGCGTACTTGGAGCCGGAGCGGGGCGGAGCCATGTAAGTGTTCTGCATCACGATCTTCCCGCACAGGACCTCGCTACCGGGCCACTTTGGGTCCATAAAGGCGTAAGTGGTTTTGTAGACCACCCCCTGGGACTGGCTACGATCAGGCGGTGCATCTATCCGCACGTACTGCAGGTTGACCTGGGAGTCCGGAGACACGCTCGCTATCGCCGCGTTGACACCATTTGCGCACAAGGTCATCCGTAGCGCATTGACAGCTATCGCATTGAAGTTAGGATCTTTGACGATGCTCTTGACGGCCTCCTGGGCGATGTTGCCGCCGACCGAATACTGCACCACTGCCGACCACATATTGGAGGCGAAGCCGATCGAGTAGGAAACGATCAGCAGCATGATGATCTGGATCCCGGCGTAACCCGTGGATGTTGGCATCAGCACCGCTGCGGCAGAAAACGTGCGAAGTGGCGTGAAGAAGGTAGACCAGCTCTTGCCCAGCGCCTGGCCGTCGTTCGCGGTGTTGGCGATACCGGCGATCGTGACATACGTCAGGATCAGGGTACCGAACATCAGCACGCCGCTGTTGAAATAGCGGAAGGCCTCCGCGAGCATGAGGCTGTTGGCCGTGTCCGCCGTCTTTCCAATCCCTGGCACGATGTGGTCCATCACGCTACCGAAGGCAAGCCGAAGCATCTCGACCGCCGCGTCAGTCGGCGCGGGCGTAAAGGGGTTAGCCATCACCTTCTCCATTGGTGCAGAAACGTAAAAATTTAATATTAAATTTCCTCTTATTAGCGATAATTTTTATTATTGGCTAATATTGGAAATATATTTTGTCATTTGTTATTGTAATATTACCAAAATGTGGTTTTGCGAGATATTTTTTGAAAATCATCTCGCGCCGAGAATGCCTTGCAGCGAGCGGACGCGCACGCCTGCTATCGCAGTGCATGACTACGAGGCCCGCGAGGTGCTGGACATCGCCTAGGTAGACGGGCAGAGTTGGGAGGCGTATAGCTACGAGCGCTAAGTGAGGCTCCGCGCCAAGTGCAATGCCTAGTGCGTTTCGCGGACGCGAAAAAGTCAGGTTTAGGGGGCGGTCGCAATGTCGCCCCCTCCAGGCAAACATGTCACCCCAGGGGCGACACTCATGGCCGTTTTCACATCCGATTCGGAAGCGGTCCGGCATGCGTCAGCAGCTCGGCCTCGAGGCCCCACCACTTTTCCGTCACGACTGGCGGAACGCCAGCAACGTTCCTGGCATCCGAAGCCGCTCCATGCTCAATAAAAAAGCCCACCGAAGTGGGCTTTTGCTGGACGCTACTTCATGCGCTCCCAGAGCTTGTACACGTCATCGTCGTTGCGCTTACCGACGACCATGACGTCAACAAGCTCCTCGCCTACTGCATAAATGATGCGGTACTCGCCGACATCCAACCGACGCTCACCGTTGCTGGCTCCTTTCAACGGCTGGCTGTCATGAGGCTGCGGATTGCTCAGCAACCCCAAGATGGCAGAGTGCACCTGGCGATACTGCTTGGCGTCTAGTGTGTTGCAGAACTTAATTGCCTGCTTCGTTATTTTTAGGTTCATGTGGAAGGTTCCTGTTTACTGCGCTCAGGAACGCATCGACTTCTTCAGGGCTCGCGTATCCCTCATTGCGAGCCAACTCCGCTTTGGCAAGCCAAAGCTGGTCCTCGAGTTCTTGGACGCGGCTGACGAGGGCATCGAAATCGCGCTTCGACACCATGTAAGCCGTTAGGCGCTCATGCCGGGTTATCCCAATGGGGCGGCTGAGTGCTTCATCCAAGACCTCGCCGAAACGGGTCTTTGCGTCCCTCGCGCTAAAAGTCGTGAGGGTTGCGGTCATTGCCTATCTCCTTGCTGACTGCTCCTTAGACGACCAGGAGCAGGGGGGCCGCGAAACGAGTTGTCGCTTCTACAAACGGCCCACCTTGGTACCTACTTCGCACCAATGACTACATTGTACCACAATGGTCTATTGTAGTCAATAGTGATTAAAATGGTCATCTTGCGGGAGAGGCTACTACCTTTTCTATTTAGCGAAGCGGTTTATGCCTTGCGCCTTGCTCATCCATGGAGTGGTCCTCTAAGAGACGTCGCCGTGCTGGATGCCTTTCTTCTCATTGGGTGCCAAAACTCTAGGGAGTGAAACCGGCCCTAGGCCGACCGGTTTTCCTAATGGTAGATACCGCTGAAAAGTGATTTTTAAGACAATTTTGTCGTCGAGTGGAGGAGGGCCGAGGACTTGCGCTTCGACCTCCTGCTTGCTTGTCCAGGCAGGCGAGGCGGGAAGACCGGGCGGCCGGAAACGGCACCGCCTGGTCAGGCGAGCGTTACGCCATTCGCTACTCTGTTTGAGCTGGGGGCGCTTTGCGCGGCCGGAAGCAGATGATGGCCACCGCGCACACTCCCATGGCGGCCCCGCACAACAAGAAGGCGGCCCCAATCGGGTGTTTGTCGAACTGAGCTGCGAGGGTGCCAAACTGCGCGACAAGCCCCCGCAGCTGGCCTACCAGCTTGCCGCAGGCCTCCAGCGTGGCAGGAAGGTTGATGGGTTCAAAAGGGTATTGCATGTCTGACTCGCCAGGTAATGGGTGAGCCTTGTCTAGAACCTGGGTTTAAACGTGGCCCGCGAATCTCTCAGCATTTCGTCACGACTTCCAACACCCTCAAAAAAGTTATCTCGCCGCACTTCGTCATCTTGTGTTATCTTCACCATTAGTCATCATCTTATTCGCGCAACGGGTGCGAAAGGATGGGTGAAAATGGAGAAGTTGGCATGAATGACTTAGTTGATCGTATAGCCACGGGTAGGGCAACGCTCTTGAGTGTCGAAGACATCTGCACACGCCTCGGCGTTCACCGTTCCACCTTTGACCGTTGGGTGAAGAATGGCGAAGGCAAAGGCACTCCGCGTGCGGGCAAGAATGCCGCTGCTATTACCGAAGGCGTGAACGCCTTGCACGCAATGCTTGGCACGACTGGCGAGAGTTCGATGAGTTTCCCGCCACCCGATATCCGTATCGGCAATAGCCCGAAGTGGGAGCTGGAAACGTTCAAGACGTGGCTCCGAGCCAACGCCAAGGCAGGCGGCTGACCGGATGGGTGTTCTATGAGCGATGGAGTTACCAGGCGGGGATTCCATCGCCCCATACACCAAGTGTCGGCGCGTTTCGGAACTTCACGCGGCCCGTGAGGAGGCGCTGCATCTCGCCAAGAC
Source organism: Cupriavidus sp. CuC1 (assembly GCF_044627735.1). Taxonomy (NCBI): domain Bacteria; kingdom Pseudomonadati; phylum Pseudomonadota; class Betaproteobacteria; order Burkholderiales; family Burkholderiaceae; genus Cupriavidus; species Cupriavidus sp. CuC1. The sequence continues at coordinate 12,482 of NZ_JBIUHC010000154.1, forward strand.
AAGTTACATCAAGCTGCCGGAGTTGCCTACAAAAAGTAGGAGGCCGCTACTTCGTGTTACCGCACGCTTTTCATGGGAGGCGGCCTATGGACCGTGCTGAATAGGCAGATGGAGAGCGGAGGTATTTCGCGCTCGCAATTAGCTTAGATGGGAGTTGCACCGCGCGCTCAATGTCCCTGGCCAAGGCGTTATCGCTCACCAGACCCGGGGGAAGCTTCCCTCGGTTGGCCCGGACGGCCGTGATGAGACCATCAATTGCGTCGTCCGGCCCATCGACCACAAAGTTCTTTAGGTAGTCGCGCCGCATGCGGAGCCGCAATTGCCAGCGCCGTTGGGCGCGTCGTTTGTTGCGTTCTGTCGCCACAGATCCATTTGTCACAGCGCGTCCTTTTCCAATAGTTGTAGTTTCGCTCGGAGTTCCGCCTGCTTCTCAGCGGCGGAGAGGCCCGTGTCGCCTGCTGTCTCGATCAGGCGTTTCCGCACAAGCTCATTCCACCCATCGGCGTCATCATCAAGGGCAAGCCAATCGCTGGCGCGGCCGCTGGCACGACTAACATAGTGAGCAATTTGTTCATACCGAGTCGAAGCCACGAACCAGTTGCTGTCAACTTGGTGAGATCCTTCTGCGTGACGACCCATTGCGGAGTGCCAGGTCCCGCCGATTACACGTGAGCGGAGCTCTTGCGGCAGATAGTCGCGCGCGCGACCGAACCCGAGAATGCGTACCCAGGACGTAGAGAGGACGATCTTCACCTCTGGATATGGATTTAGGATCTCGACCAGGCTGGGCGCCCACATGAAAAGCTCGCCATCGGCTTTGAGCATCGGCCGACCTCCGATGAGGTAAACATCATCAGGGTGCAGCACACCGTCATAATCTAGGAACAGAAGCATTTCCAATCTCGCTTAGCGGGCTCGGCTCATGTTCGCATATTGCATCAGCGTCCAGCATGTCTGTGCATTGGCGAGCTCCGCTTCCGGGTCGGGAAGCCGTCGCGGGTTGTACTCGAGGAAACGTCCGTCCCTCAGAACCAAAAGGCGCTTTTCCGGAACATCGAAGCCCAGCGGCAAGCCCCATGGCCACTTCTCCCGCTCTACGCCGTAGGTGTCTCCACCATTCGCGACAACGGCAGCCGCGTACGTTGGGTAGGCAATGGCGAGCGCGGACAGCCGTGGTGCTTTCAATGGATAGCCATCGAGGCCCAGCGTGGCAACGTGCAGTACATCCTCCATGGCGAGGAATGAGCTGAAAGCCGCAAAACCCGCTGCCGGTCCAGCTGAAGAGAAGAGACGCCGTGACGTCTTCCGAGGCAGATCCGCGTAGTTGAGTACGACATTGGCAGAGACTGTCGCCGCTGCCACTGTCCTGACCGTCTCTCGATCGCGATGGGTTGTATAGAACACGCCATGCTCGGCCCCGTCGATTGTCTGCATACGCTGGATGAAGGAGCGGGCATCTTTGCCGGAAATGTACTCGTGGTCCAGGTGCTTGATTTCAGCCAGCACGAACTCCCGCAAGTCGGTTTCGACAAAGGCGGGAATGATGCGGTTAAGTGACTTAAGTGATACTTTAAAGGTTTGCGCATAGAAGTAGAGTCGGCTCTTTTCCTCATTCACGGCCCGTTCGACCGCTGCGATCGGCATCCCCTGCCCTACTCCCGCATCGCATGCACGGTCTGCTCTGGATCTCACCTCGCTGGGGAAGTACGTGAAACCATTTGCGCGCATGATCCGCAGCAGGTCATCGTCCTGCACAATGCCGCTTTCCTGAGCAAACCGAGCCCGGTCCAGTATCGACAGTTTCAGGAAGTTGCGTCCCACAGAGGGGTTCTCCGCGACCGACAACCGTGCGCCGAAGCGTGAAAAATCTGGCCACCAATGCCTACGTCCATTGGGCTCCGCCATGTTCGCTTTCCTCATTCATCAGGCCCCTATCAGTCCCACCAGTTGGCGAGCATCAGCACTACGACGGCATTTTTACTCAAATTACGTAATTACTCAAGTACTCATTAACTCAATAGTGCAAATACTCAACGTGCTACACTGAGTATTTGAGTTCGTCCTTATTTCCTCCGGGAGTCGGAAATGCATGTAATCGCGGTCCTGAATCAGAAGGGGGGTGCCGGCAAGACAACGATCGCCACGCATCTCGCACGCGCCCTGCAGCTGGCCGGTGACGACGTGCTGCTGGTGGATTCGGACCCTCAGGGAAGTGCCCGGGATTGGGCCGCTGTGCGCGAAGACCAGCCGGTGCCAGTGGTAGGCATAGACCGTCCCACTATCGACCGAGATCTCAAGAGCATCGCTCGCAAAGATTTTGTTGTGATCGATGGGGCTCCCCAGGCAGCAGACCTAGCGGTGTCGGCGATCAAGGCCGCCTCCTTCATCCTCATCCCTGTGCAGCCGTCGCCATATGACATTTGGGCAACGGCAGACCTGGTGGAACTGGTCAAGCAGCGAATTGAGGTGACAGACGGAAAGCTGCAGGCGGCGTTCGTCGTATCCCGAGCCATCAAAAACACCAAGATTGGGGCGGAGGTGAGCGATGCCCTGGAGGACTATGGCTTACCCATCTTGGAGGCGCGGATCACTCAGCGTGTGAGCTATCCGAGTACTGCTGCGAGCGGGACGACCGTGCTGGATACTGAACCTGACGGCGATGCAGCTCGGGAGATCCGCGCGCTGATGAGAGAGCTTAAGGGGAAACTCAATTAATCAAATGAGTAAGAGGTGGGTATGAGTAGCAGCAAGTTAAACCTGCGCGCCGGTCGTCCGAGCGATACAAAGAGAACAGCTACGTTGGCCGACCTGGCAGACAAGACGAGCACGGTGCGGGTGAATTTCGACCTGGATCGCGATCTGCACACGAAGCTCAAGGTCCATGCGGCCAAGGCGGGACGAACCGTCTCCGAAATCCTGCGGGAGATGGTTGCTCAATTGAGTGATTGAGTGCTTACTCATGAAAATTAGGCTGGCTCCGTGGTCATATTCCTCGACTGCGACGGCGCGCAGTTAGTCGAGCGCGGGAGGGTGTATGAGTAACTACGTATTGCTAGATGCTTGCTGAACGCTAGGCCTTCTGTTGATTTGAACGTAGCTTCGGCCGATAGATGGAGGGCGCTTTTGGCCGAACGAAGCCCGAAGCGCCCTTTATGTTGGTGTGCGCCCGCGCCGACTATTTGCCGAGCTTGTGGACGACCAAAGCCACCAGGGAAAAACGCCAGGGTCAGCACCACGACCGTGCCGACTGGATTCCATCTAATCCCGTCGCGCAGCCCGTTTCTCAATGGAAGCGATGCCGGCGCGCATCTTCTCGGCGGCCGAAACGTTGGCCGAGTGCACAATGATCCTTGGCGGCACGAAGCCCCGCAAGGCGACCGCCTCTTCGATCCAGAGAATCACGTCGTAGCCCGTCCCGCGCGTATCGTCGCCCAGGTCATGGTCCAGGCTGAGCGCATCGACTTGGCCGGACTGCAGCAGAGCGATTGCTTCCTCCGGCCAATAGGCCCGCACCCAGCCGGCCGGCGTCTCCCGCGCATCGTCCAGATAGACCTTCATCGGCCTAGTCGCGTAATTCCGCCTGATGCAGCGCGCGCTTGACGCTCTGCACGAATGCATCGCGCACCGCTTCGATCTTGGTCGGGTTCTGGTCTTCCGGAATACCGTTCGAGTAAATGTCGCCGCGCCACTGTCCCTCCACCACGTTGCCACACAGTTCGCCTGCAATGGCTCGCACATACGCCTTTTCTGGCATGCACATCCGCTTAGGCAGTGCGGGTAGCTCAAAGGCCAAACTGTTATTCCCTAGCTTCTTCAGCAGGGAAGGGCTCAGCGTCATGGTGATCTGCCAGGCCCCATAGTCATAGCCATCGGGGCGCGTGATCTCGCACGACACTGTTGCTTGCTGCAGCAGGCCGATCTGCTGACGCACGGTCAATTGCAACTCCTGCGGCACGACAAACCAGGTCGGGTAGCCCCGGGACTGCGGGCTGCCTACCCCACTGTCGCTGTCGCTGCCATTCCAGCGAATCGCAAGGCAAGGCTCCCCATCCCAGGTCCCCTCAGCCGCGCTCCAGCCACCTTGCCCCGTATTGTGGATGACGCTCTTCAACGTCCAGGTGGTTTTGGGGGAAGTGACTTCTTCGGGATTTACATACGGCATGCTTTTCTCCTTTTTTGTTCGTTCGTACGTATGCTACGTATGAACGAACAAAATTGCAAATGGAAGCGAGGATACCGGCTCTTACATTTTTGCGTCTTGGTCGGTAAAAGCGTTGGCGCTGCTGCGCGGGGAAGGGTCAGTCACCTGGCAAACCGAGCCGCCTAGCGCAGATTTTGTCGCTTGCACGCCACAAACACATCTCGCGCCCTGCAAGCTGTTGCGCTTCCATTTTGGTTTAAATATCATCCAATTATTGCAATTTATCATCCAAAAAAAGGAATAATGGAAATGCGCTCACCGTTGGATGCACTCGTTACCGAAAAAGCCCTCCACCTCGTTTCGGGTAGCGGAAATGCCGATCTGCTGGATCACCTCGGCGTAGTCGACCAAGTCGAGAACGTGGGGCAAATCAAGAACGTCTGCGCTAAGGTTTCGTCCCAGTTGGCCGATGAAATCGACAACATCGTCAATGTGCTGGACATCAGCAAACGACGGTTTCTTGAGGCCGCGATGATCGAGGCCGTGCAGAAGGCCAAAGCCATCATGGATGCCGAAGGCGTGTGGCAAGCGCTCGACGGCCAAAACGGCTGGCATAAGGTCGAAGCGGAGGCGTAATCATGGTGATGCTTACACTCAACGGGATTGTCCAGAATGTCTTCGACACGCCCGAAGACACGGACCGCGAAACGGGAGAGGTACGGCTGGCTGCTATACCACCCATGAACAACTCTTTCATAGAGGAGCCGACCGCTAAGCCCCCACTGCTACCAACTGCTACTGGTGCTGCCAAAAAGCTGAATCTCGACCGACACCCTTTATGATGGCCGCCATCCTAAGAAAAAGAGATTGAACAATGGAATGGCGGAATCCAGCCCGCTGGGAGCTGTGGGAGGAGCGAACGATCGATGGGGTGAGTTATTCGTTTGCTCACCTGGCGCAATTCGATATGCGGCTTGAACGCCCACCCAAAGGCGATTTGGCGGGCTTCAGCATTGGTATCCGAGTGGTGTTCGACTGCCACGTGGTGACTGACGACGATGAGACGGTGGTACCAGAGGTGGTGGGGGGTGACCCGGCCTATTGGATTGATACCGGCAACAACTGCCGGCGCTTCCATCTTGACCGTTACCGGCGCTCATTCTCGCTGCCTGACCTCATTCGGGGCCTGCCAGATGGCAAAACCAAATGCTACGTGGCGAAGAAAGCCAATTTCATGGTTTGGAAACCTGCCGGCGTGGGGCTCGAAGGCCCGCACTATCAGGTGTATTTCGACATCTACAGGACCTCGGACCAGACCCCGCGCCTAGTCATGTACGTCCAGAGTGCCTACCTGAAAGACAAGCCGCAAAAGGTGCAGCGCCAGGACGAAAAGCCCTTTGCGACCGTCTGTGCTGAGCTGGCCGGTCTGATTCAAAAGCCCGCGAAGGGCCCGCAGAACAAGGCCAAGAAGAAAAAGCTGCGCTAGAAACGCAGAAGCCCCGCTTTCGCAGGGCTTCTGGTACATCGGGACCGGTTCCTCTTACCAGCGATTGCTAGACCATCTTGCGATGGTGGGCGGCTCCTCGCACCGGCGTAGGGAACCTCACTTATTGCTATATGCATTGCTGCATATCGTGACGCCATTTTAGCACCATGATCAAAAAAGAGTGAAGTCCCGTGATGTGGCGTTTAACACTATGACGATGGCACGGTCAATAAGTGACCAAAACACCATATGCAGGGTTGGGTCTTCGCTGCGAAGCGGCCTGCAGCTAACTCTTGTTATGAGACCCGAAATAGAAACCGGTTGCGGCGGAGACCAGTGTCAAAAGGGGCGTCAGAATGAGCTCGATGAGGGTTTTGAACTGATCGAAGGTAGGCGGCGGCTTCAGAAAGAAAAAACCGCTAAAACAAGCGAATATTGCCACCAAAAGTCCACTCAACAGGACAAGAAGCCAGTACGCGATGCGGCGGCGGGCCGTATCGTGGTGAGGGCGCGGATCGTAGTCCCGAAGGGCAGGGCGGTCTAAGGGGCGAGGAAGGGGCAGTGGACCGGGTGACTGAGCCGCTGTGGGCTCCTCCCAGGTGAGGCTGCCGTTATCCGTAGGAATGGCGGCAGCATTTTCTTGGCTTTCTTCACTTTTGTTGTCAGCCATACGTTCCTTATCGAACGAAGACCAACTCCTTTAGTCGGCCACCGTTCTCTTCAATCAAAACCTTTCCGCCCGAGTCTCGCATCTCCTGCAGGTAGGCCTCGGTGCTAATGGCTCGTCGGACGGCTTCAGAAAGACTGATGCCGTTGCGAGCCGCCAAATGTTGCAACGCTTCTGCTACGTCCGGAGCGAGGTCAGCGTTCAGCCGGACCTTCTTCGCGTTGCGAATTTCCGTCGTGCTCATGAAGAACTCCTCGTATAGTACACAAAAATTACTCAACTTCTTGAGTAATGGAATCTATATGATGTGTTCAGAAGGGAAAATGTCTGGTTTTGCCTCCTCCACTGGAGACATATGGGACTATGGAAACAAGGAGCACATGGGGATACGGGAGCACGGCAATTGGTCTAAGTTATTGATTTTAAAGGTTGTTGATGCAGCATATGTTGTGCCAATAGATGATTTTTAAACACAAACATTGCTGATGAAGGTAGATATCTCGTAAGATGCTGCATGTGGGTTGGATTTTTGGAGGGCAAGGTGGCGGATGTCAGCATAAAAAAGGCGCCTAGGAAGGCTGGAGAAAAACGCAAGTACCTGCGTGATCACATGTGGCCAGATGTGCCAGAGTCCAAGCTTTGGCTCCGCAGCAAGCGCGTAGGGTTCACCACGCTGCCGCGAACCATGCCGTTGATTTCACGGATCTTGAACCTTCTTTCGGAGAAGGGCTTCCCCCTGTCAGACACCTATCTGACCCTATGGTGCTGGGTATTCGATGAGGCCTTTATCGAGATCCGCAACCCCCGAGAATTCGCGTTTGAATCTGGCTTCGGCGGCCCCAGAGCTGAGGCGACGTGGAAAGGCAGGATGAAGAGGTTGGAGGATTTGGGATTTATTCGGTCCCGCTCAGGTCCGTCAGGAGAGTTCGCCTACGTGCTCTTGCTAAACCCGATCCAAGTCATCGATGGCATTTACAAGACCCGCCCGCACGACCACTACTACGACACCCTACTTAGCAGGTTGGTACAGGTTGGTGCAGACGACCTTGAGCCGGAAGATGCCCCCCCGTTGGCGGTAGTACCTGGGGCTGCAATGCCGCCTCCGCCGCCCCCGCTCGCAGGAGGAATGCTGCCTCCGCCGCCCCCGTTCGCAGGAGGAATGCCGCTTCCGCCACTCGCAGGAGGCGTGCCGCTTCCACCGCCACCGCTTGCAACGCCATTGGCTCCCGGTCAGGTGCCTGCACCTGCGCAATCTGGCGTAGTGCCGGAGACGTTCAATCCGTCCAAAAAATAGTAGCTACGGGAGCGGCATTCGGGCCGCGCAGCACGCCGGCGATGGCTACAGGCGGATTCGTTCGACCTCGTCCAGGCTGATCTCGTCGCGGCGCCGGTCATACAGTTGCGTGGTGCGGGTTGACGCATGATTGGCCATCGATGCCGCGTTCTCCAGTGTGCCGCCATTTGTCAGGTAGGCGGTGATGCCGGTGGCGCGGAAGGTGTGGTTGCCGATCTGGGTAGCGATGCCAGCCGCCGCCGCACGGCGCCGCACCATCGCATGGGCGTTGGCCTGCGGCAGCGAGGTCGTACTGAGTTGGCCAGTGCCGCGCCGGAGGGTGCGGAACAGTGGGCCCTTCCCGTCAGCGCTGATGCCGGTGCCCTCCAGGTACGCGTGCAGGTACGCCTCGAGTGTATGGTGGCACGGCATGGCGTGGTGCTTGCCGCCTTTCTCGCGCAGCCGCACCCACAGGCGGCGATTTTGTACATAGACGTCGTCGACCCGCATTGCCAGCGCCGCACCAATCCGCGCGAACGAAAACACCATCAGCCCGATCAGCGCCCGGTCCCGCAGCCCGGCCGGCGTGCTTACGTCGATGCGGTCGAGTAGCTGCCGCGCTTCGCTCGCATCGAGCACTGGCGTCTTGCCCTGCCGTGCACTGTGGCTGGGCCCGCGCACCGACGCGGCCGGATTGACCGGCAGCACCTGGCCGGTCACCAGCCAGTCGAACAGGTGGCGGATCGCCGCCAGGCGCTGCTTGACGGTCGGCGCCGATCGCGTTTGCGTTTGCCGTTCGATCCAGGCGGCGACGTGTAGTGGCTGGACCGCGGTGAGCGACGGTACGCCGGCCTCCTCACACCAGGCCAGGAACTCACCGGCCGCGCGCGCGTAGGCGCGCCGCGTGTGCGGATTGCGGATGGCCGAGGCGAAAAATTCGAGAAACCGGACCCCGGCGCGCTCGCCAGCCGCGATCACCAGCGCTGGCGTCGGGATGGCGTTGAACGCGACAAGCTGGTTCACGGCTAGAAAGCCTTGTTCAGATCGACTGCGTGACCAGCTGCCTTGAGTTCGCGGGCCAACGAGAGTTTCCAGCCATTTCCGTCATCCATCTTTTCCCACACCACCCCGGCGAAGTCGCTCGGGATCTCAAGCGTGCCCCGCTTGAGCGCGCACACCTTTTCCCGGCCTAGGCGCCCGATGAAGAACCCCAGTTCGAGCAGCACGTTCTGGCGGGCCCGTGGCTCGGGCTTGCCGCCCTTGGCACAGCCCTCATCGTCCGGCGTGAGCAGCACTACGGCGAACCCGACGTCGCCGTGCGCTTCCACCTTCTCAATGACGGTCCGCCCCTGATTGGCCTGTTCGTGCAGGATGATCGGTTCGAAATCGAGCTTTCTCAGAAAGCTGGCAACTATCTCGCGCGCCTCGCCATCGTGTCCGTGGACCACGAATACACGCCGTGACAGCGGCTCAGGCGACGAAGACGCCGGCTCCATCGCGACCTCCTGCGTAGCATCCGCCAGATCCTCATTCAGCGCTCGCTGCGCCTCTTGCAACATCAGAACGGCTTGAGCAATGTTCTTTTGTGCGCCCTCCTGGTAGTGCTCCAGGAGGGGATAGTTATTGCTAAAAACACCTGGACGAAAATTGAGCGAGGTTGCGCTCTCGAAGCGTTTGTATGCCGAGGTGTTTTCACCAAAGCACCGCACCAACGTATCTTGTATGGCCGCCGACAACGCTGTGAGCTCCGGTGAGCTCCCTTTGGGCACCGAGGCGACATTGAACGCCCGCAGCTCATCGATGCGTTCCCCGAGCCTAGCGATACCGCGCTTGATCGCCGCTGGGTCCAATAGCAGTTTCTGGGCAAGCGGTTGCGCAGCCGCAGGGCGACGGGTGGTCATGGGTTCTCCCTTTATATGTGATAAAGGACATTATCACACATAGAAAAGCACTCGATACCATACCTGAAGGAGGACGATACGTCGGCGGCTTCGACTCGGTTTTTGGCGACGGCAACGCCGTGAGTCTCGATCTGCGCCAGCACTGCGTGCGGGAGGTACTGAGCGCGTGGCTGCGGATCACGCTGCCGACCGACGACCGCGGCCACCAACGCCCTTGAGCATCACGCCGACCTTGCCCAGGTGCAGGCCTGGCTCGGCCATGCCAACATCGCCACCACGCGGCTCAAGGTCACTTATTGATTGCGTCGATGCATGGCTTTTGGTGCATCTGCGCAGAAATTTAAAATTAAATTCTGACAAAAAGGTGGTCAGTCTGACGCTGCCCTTGTCTTGTCAGAATAGCCGCCCTTGTGGGTCTGGCTTGAAGCGGAATTCAAAGCCGGTCACTTTGCGGCCAGCCGGTTTCACGGGCTCCCATTCGATCTGCAGGCCGTTCTTCTCCTGCAGTTCCTTCACGGCTACCTCGATGACGCGACGGCGTAATTGGCCGGAATCCTTGACACAGCTTTCCGGCGCGGCCATGGCCGCACAAAAATCGTCGTAGTTGATCTTAACCAGGCCTGTTTTTCGGAACTGCGCCATCACTTCCAGCAGCCTCCAACTGTAGATGGAGCGCAGATCCGCCGCGTGACGAAGCTTGTATTTCGTGAACTCCTCGTCGATGCCTAACAAATAAGGCGCGATGCTTGGGGAGAACTTGATCTCGACCCACCCTGACGTACTGGTGTCGGTCTTCTCATAGATCCACCGCACGGCCTTTTTCACCGTGGTTTTTTTCCCCCGTTCCATTACTTCCGCGTCCCACTCCACCCGACATTCAAACAGACTTTCGGCAGCTTCCTTGAGGTCTGTATAGGCATGCTTCGGGTCGATCTGTGGGTATGCCTCCATGAACTCTTGAGCGGTTACACGGACGCTCCAGCCAGGAGCCATGCCGGTTTGGGGATCGAGCGTGACTGCCTTGTGCAGCAACAGTTTTGGCTTGGGATTGCACTTTGCGATTGCCAGGGCCAGCAAGCGCTTTTCCGAGAGCTTCATTCGCTGAAGGCGTCGAACTAGCTCGTTCTTAATGGTTACGCTCTGGTCGCTGGGCTCTCTGCTCTGCTCGGCAAGGTCATTCATTCTGACATTTTTGTGGTTATTCTGACGTCGATTAATCTACGTCAGAATGTATGGCCGGTCAAGCAGCTCGCTGCACAAAAGTTGAGCAGTCACCCACGAAAATGTCAGGCTA
>NZ_JBIUHC010000155.1:0-23119 GCF_044627735.1 Cupriavidus sp. CuC1
ACTTTCTTGGCGAGACAAGAAAGTAGGTCGCCTCCCCGCAGGGGAGGTGAAACTGCAGTTGACTTTAAGCTTTTGACCTGACGTTAAGCAGTTGAATTTGACATCAAGCCGCACAGAGGATTGCGCGACGCGACTCAACCCATGGTGCCCAGGATCACGCTCGACGCCTTGAAGATCGCCAGCGCGCGGCTGCCCTCGGCCAGGCCGAGCGCGCTCACGCTGTCGTTGGTGACGATGGCCACCACGGTGCCGCCGCCGTCCAGCTCCAGCGCCACCTCGGCATTGACGGCGCCCGGCAGCACGCGGGTCACCTTGCCTGGCAACTGGTTGCGCGCCGAGAGCCGCAGCCCGGGATCGGGCAGCCCCAGCAGGACCGAGGAAGCCTTGATCAGCGCGAAGGCTTCGGCGCCGGGTACCAGGCCCAGCATCTCCACGCTTTCGTGGGTGATGGTGGCGACCACGTGCTGGCCGCCCGCGAGCGACAGCGTGATCTCGTCGTTGACGGCGCCGGCACGGATCGCGGCCACCTTGCCGAAGAGCTTGTTGCGCGCACTGGTCTTGATCATGAAACGCCGCATCAGGTGAAGGTCGTCCTGCGCCGTCTCGTTGAAGTTGCCGAGGCTGGCGAGGTGTTCGATAAAGAGCCGGTGCTGGTGCTCGAGCACGCGGTAAGTGCGGATCAGGCTGGCGGCGCGCTCCGTGAGCACGGTACCGCCGCCGCCCTTGCCGCCGGCGGCGCGGACCACCAGCGGCTCGCCCGCGCTGTTGTTCATGGCGTCGATGGCATCCCAGGCGGCCTTGTAGCTCAGGCCGACCGCCTTGGCGGCAGCCGTGATCGAGCCATGCTCGCCGATCGCGGCCAGCAGGGCAATGCGTTCGCCCCCGCCCCAGTCCTGGGAGCCTGAGCGAAACCAGATCGCGCCTTCGAGTTCTAGCATGCGGGAATGGCGCTACCGCGTGGCAGCGCAGCAAAGTGGCAGAAGCCGCTTATCTTAATGCCAAAGCTTGGCGGCGCGGCAGCCGCCCTGCCTCAACTTGCCTGCACGGCAACATATCAACGCGTCAACCCTGGTGAGCCGGGATATACCAGCGCATCATGCTGCCGGCAAAGTATTGGCGATCGAGCTGGCGCAGCAGGCGCCAGGCGGTGAAGGGATCGATATCCAGGTTGACCCAGGCCCAAGGATGGTCCGGATCGCCCTCGCGCACCAGTTCCACGGACGTCACCGGTGCGTAGGTCGCCAGCTTGTCGCGCAGCATCTGTTCGGTCACATCGCGGTGCAGGCCCCGGATGAGTACCTTCATGTCTCGCTCCCGATATGAGGCAGCGCGCACGCGGCAAGCGGCACGGGCCTGGGTTGTCTAGCTCATTGTAGGCGGCCCGACGCGGGCCGTGTGGGCCGCGCATCGCGCCCTTGGCGGCAGTCAGCCACGCGGATGCCGCTCGGGCCGAGTTCGTGCGCCAGGTAGCGGCAAGAGGCCTCCAGCGCCGCCTTGACCGGACCCATCAGGTTGTAGTTCGGCACCACGCGGTTGGCGCCCTCGTAGCTCATGGCGAACAGGCTGCCGCCCTCGCGCATCAGCGGCACCGCGCGCCGCGCCAGCCGCACGAAGGAGTGGCAGGACACGTCCATGGCCCGCGCGAAGCCGGCCGCCGATGCATTCAGCAGCCCGCCCTGCAGGTCGGCCTTGGGCGCGAAGGCCACCGAGTGCACCAGCACGTCGAGCTGGCCCCATTGCTGGGTGATCCGCTCGAACAGCGCCTGCTCCTGGCCAGCGTCCTCCACGTCGAGCGGCATCAGGATCGTCGCGCCCACCGCTTCGGCCAGCGGCGCCACATGCGGATAGGCCTTGTCGTTGAGATAGGTGATCGCGAGCTCGGCGCCAAGCTCGCGAAAGGCCCGCGCGCAGCCCCACGCGATGGATTCCGCGTTGGCCACGCCCACCACCAGCACGCGCGCGCCCAGCAATGGGGGATTGGGTACTTGCACCATGATGTCCCTCGCTTAGTGAATGCGCGCCCCTGCTGGCGCCGGCTTTTGCTCGCCTGGTTCAAGTGCCTGTCTTGACGCTGCGCCGCGGTGATGGCTTGACCGTCTTGAGAGGCTTGGCCACCTTGCCGGGCTTGGCCGCGCCGGCCACGGCCGTGCCTGGCTTGCGAGCTCGCGCCTTGGCTTGCGGCGATGCCGCCTTGCGCACCGCGCGCGGCGACGTTGCCACGGGGACAGGCGCCGCGGGCGCCACCGTTGCGGGCTCCGCAGTTTGCCGCGCCGTATGGTCGGTGCCCAACACGTGCGCCACCTCGCGATAGCGCGCCAGGCGGGCGCCTTCGAGCGGCCCCACCACGGTCACGATGCGATGGATCGCCATCATGATGCGGTGGCGTTGCCCGCTGTCCGGCACCAGCAGCGGCAGCGCGGCCACGGCGCGTTCGGCGTCCAGCCCCACGATAAAGCTCTGCCGCTTGACTGCGGCCTTGACCGTGGCGATGTCAGGCTGCTGCTCCAGGTGCTCGCGCGCCATCTGCCGCATCAGGTTGAAGGGCCGCTCCTCGATGCTGGCGTTCTCGTCGGCCACATAGCAAAGGATGCGCATGAAGGCGTCGAGCGGCGTGCCCTGCTCGATCCCCGCCTCCGCGTCATGGAGGCGCCGCGCGGCCAGTTCCTCCCGCAGCGCAGCGGTCACCGGCGGCGGCCCGCGCTTCTCGGCGCCGGGCGAGAAGCCCACCAGCGCGGACAGCCATGGCGACTGGTACAGCGCCTCGAAGACCTGCTCCTGGAAGGCATCGCGCTGGTCGCGCCACGCGTCGAGCGTGCGCACGATGGTGTCGGACACCGCGCGTTCCAGCGTGACGAAGGGATTGTCCGGCGCCACCGGCTGGCGCGCCTCGCGCACCGACGGCGCCAGCGCGGCGATCCACGCCATCCACGGATTCGCGTCCGATGCCAGGGCGCGCTCGAGCCGGGCCGGATGCATCTGCCGCATTGCGTAGGCGCCCAGCTCGTTGGATGCGGCCTGCACCACCGGCGAGGCGAAGGTGTCGTACAGGCGCTGGTTGACTTCGGCCACGCGGCGCACCACCTCGAACGCTCGCTCGTCGTCGCGGCCATCGTCCAGCGCGAGGATGTCGTCGATGGTCCTGCGCTCGAAGCGCATCAGGTAGCGGCCTTCGATCAGTTCCAGGTGCGAGGTGCCCGGCGCGATATCTTCGATGCGCGCCTCGTACAGCCCGGGCGGCAGCACGTCGATCAGGTCGAGCGCGGAGAACAGCTCGGTGTGCTCGCGATTGGCCACGCCAGCCGACACGAAGATGCCGAGGTGCCCGATCTTTTCATGCAGGCAGTAGACGATGACCTGGTCGTTGGCGACGATCTCGTCGACGCTGGCGTAAAGATCGGGAATCCAGTTCAGCGCCTGCTGCGGCGGCGTGATGTTGTCGCCCCAGGAGGCAAAGACCACGATGGGCGAGCGCACATTGCGCAGGTCCACCACGACGCTGCCATCCGCGCTGTGCACCTCGCCGGCGGTGAGATGGTTGCCGACGAAGAGGTTCTGCACGATCCAGTCGATCTCGGCACGGTTGAGCAGGAAGTGCCCGCCCCACCAGCGCTCGAACTCCAGGAAACGCTCGCGCTCCGTATCCACGCGCGCATAGACGTCGTAGAGTTTTTTCCAGTACGTGTTGGACGGATTGAGCTGCTCGAAATTCTGCACGAGCCAGGCCCCGTCGAAACGGCCATTGCCGAGATCGGAAGTAAAGGACGACAGCCACGAGCCGCCCAGCAGCCCACCGCTGTAGCGCATCGGGTTGCGCCCGCGCACGCCCGACCAGTAGGCCAGCGGCGAACCGGCCAGCAGGATGGGGCCGACCAGTTCCGGCGCGGCGGCAGCCAGCATCATCAGCGCCCAGCCGCCCTGGCAGTTGCCGATCACGAACGGCTTGCCTTGCGCTTGCGGATGGCGCTCGGCCACCGTGCGCAGGAACACGGCTTCGGCGCGCGCCACGCACTCGATGGTCTGGCCCGGGCAAGGCACCGGGAAAAAGGTGACGAAATAGCAGGGATGGCCGCTGCGCAACGCGATGCCGATCTCGCTGTCGATCTTGAAGCCGCCGATGCCGGGGCCATGCCCGGCGCGCGGATCGATCACCACGAAGGGCCGCTTGGTGTCGTCGGTGACGATGCCGGGCGGCGGCAGGATGCGCAGCAGCGCGTAGTTGACGGGTTGCGCCAGCGTGCGCGCGTCGATCACCACCTCGTGCTCGAAGATCAGTACCGGCGGCATGCCCTCGCGCTCGTGCTCGAAGGTCTGGTTGCCGCGCTCGCGCAGGATGTCGAGCAACAGGATGGCGCGCTGCCAGGCGTCATGCGTGTAGGACCACGCATCGGACAAGAGCGGTGGCACGCCGGCGGCTGCGCTGCCGGCATGGGTGACGGGATCACGTGCGTTCACTCGGCTTCCCCTTCTACGTTCTACGGTGTGGCGCGGAAGGCAGTCGTTTCCAGGCGATCGCACGGAAGTGCTGGCCTGCAGCACAGCGGAATCTATCAGCCTGCACCGTGCTTGACAACCCGCCGCATGGGCGGATCCGCAGCGGGGATGACCTGGCGCAAGGTATCAACCGATGTCATCGTGCCGCAGGAAACATCGCCTATACTGGCCTTTGCTTTTTGCGCGACGCAGCATGCCCGCGCGGTCGCACCGCAACCCCGATGCACCGGAACGCCGATGACCCAGACGCTCGACAAGTACTCCGTCCTGCTGGCACGCTGCCAGGATTTGCCCGCCATTCCCACCGCGGTGGCGCATCCCTGCGATGCTTCCTCGCTTGGCGGCGCGCTGCAGGCGGCCAGCCTCGGCCTGATCGTGCCGCTGCTGATCGGGCCCGAGGCGCGCATCCGCCAGGTGGCCGACGCCAATGCGCTGGACCTCGGCGACAGCGTGCTGATCGACGCGCCGCATAGCCATGCCGCCGCCGCGCGCGCGGTCGCGGCGATACGCGCTGGCGAGGCGGAATTGCTGATGAAAGGCAGCCTGCACACCGACGAGCTGCTGCACGAAGTCACCGCGTCCGCCACCGGCCTGCGCACGGGCCGGCGCCTCTCGCATGTGTTTGCGATGGACGTGCCGAGCTATCACAAGCCGCTGTTCATCACCGACGCCGCGGTCAATATCTTTCCCACGCTCAACGACAAGGCCGACATCTGCCGCAACGCGATCGACCTGCTGCGCGTGCTGGGCATCGCGTGCCCAAAGGTGGCCATCCTCTCGGCGGTGGAAACCGTGACCGACAAGATCCCCTCCACCATCGACGCGGCCGCGCTATGCATGATGAGCCGGCGCGGCCAGATCGAAGGCGGCATCCTCGATGGCCCGCTCGCCTTCGACAACGCGATCAGCCATGAAGCCGCGGTGACAAAGGGCATCGTCTCCGAGGTCGCCGGCGACCCCGACATCCTGCTGGTGCCCGACCTGGAGGCCGGCAACATGCTGGCCAAGCAGCTCACCTTCCTGGCCGGCGCCGAAGCCGCCGGCATCGTGCTGGGCGCGCGCGTGCCCATCATCCTTACCAGCCGCGCCGACAGCGTGCGCGCGCGCATCGGCAGCTGCGCGATCGCCGTGCTTCTGGCGCATGCGCGCCGCACCGCCCGGACGCCCACCGAGATCTGAGCGTCCCACCGTCCCAGCCACAGTCAACGTCACGGTCAACGTCATCGTCACAAGGAGGCCTGCCAGCGTGAGCGCCACCCATCCCACCATCCTCGTCGTCAATGCCGGCTCCTCGAGCGTCAAGGTCTCGGTGTACACCGTGCCCGAGGCCGCCCACGCCAATACCGACATCAACCCGGTGCTCAGCGCGCACGGGCAGATCGAAGGCATCGGCGTGTCGCCGCGCCTCACCGCCAGCATGGCGGATGGCCGCGTGGTAGCGGACGAGCGCTTTCCGGTGGCGCAGGTGGCGGATCACGATGCGGCCTTCCGCCTGATCCGGCTGGTGCTGAGCATCGGCCTGCGCGATGCGCCGCCGGTGGCGATCGGCCATCGCGTGGTGCATGGCGGCGCGGACTTCTGCGCTGCCGTGAAGATCGATGACGACGTCATTGCCAAGCTGGAAGCATTGATCCCGCTGGCGCCGCTGCACCAGCCGCACAACCTCACGGCGATCCGCGCGGTGCGCGCCGCCGCGCCGGCGCTGCTGCAGGTAGCCTGCTTCGACACCGCCTTTCACGCCGGGCACGACCCGCTGGCGCAACTGCTGGCGCTGCCTTACGAGTACTTCGAACGCGGCATCCGCCGCTACGGCTTTCACGGCCTGTCCTACGAATACATCGCGCGCCGCCTGCAGCAGATCGCGCCCGACCTGGCACAGGGCCGCGTGATCGTGGCGCACCTGGGCAACGGCGCCAGCCTGTGCGCCATGCGCGAGGGGCGCAGCGTGGAATCGACCATGGGCCTGACGGCGCTCGACGGCCTGCCGATGGGCACGCGCTGCGGCGCCATCGATGCCGGCGCCATCCTGTGGCTGTCGCAGCAAGGCATGAGCACCAAGGACATCGAGGCGATGCTGTACCAGGATTCAGGGCTGAAGGGATTGTCGGGTGTCAGCAGCGACATGCGCGCCCTGCTGGCCAGCGACGCGCCGCGCGCGCGGCTGGCGATCGATTTCTACGCCTACCGGGCGGCGCAGGAAATCGGCAAGCTGGCGACCACGCTGGGCGGCCTGGATGCGCTGGTGTTCACCGCCGGCATTGGCGCCAACTCGCCACCGGTGCGCGAGAAGATCTGCGCGCGGCTGGCGGAGCTGTTCGGCATCAGCCTGGACGCAGGCGCCAACAACGAGAACCGCCAGCGCATCAGCCGCGACCACAGCCGCGTGCCGGTGCTGGTGCTGCCTACCGACGAGGAAGGGATGATCGCGCTGAACACCGCGCGGATCATGATGGAGCAAAAGGCGCTCGCGTAGCTCCCCTGGCACCTTATGCGCGTACCAGGTAGGCCTGGCGCAAGCGCTCGGCATCCACCTTCAGCACGTTGCCCAGGTAGGCGTCGATGCCGCCGTAGTCCTGCTCGATGGCATGCATCGAGGCTTCCAGGTAGGAGGCTTTCACCGCCAGCAATGGCCACATCACCGCGGGATCGACGCCGAACTGCGCGGCACCGGCACTCATCTTCTGGTTGAAGCCCTGGTTCCAGTGATTCGATTCCAGGTAGTTGGCCATGATGGTGTCGCGCTCCACGCCCAGGCCGGCCAGCAGCAACAGCGAGGCAAAGCCGGTGCGGTCCTTGCCCGCGGTGCAGTGATACAGCAGGTTGCCGCCCTGCTCCGCGGCCTTCAGGAAACTGCCGAACGCGGCCTGGTACTTGCGCGGAAAGTCGCCATAGACCTCCAGCATGAAGGCCTCCATCTGCGCCGCGCTGCCGTCGCGCAAACGCGGCATCAGCTCGGCCATCGACATGCTGCCTTCCAGCACCGGCGTGGCGACCCAGCGGAAGGCCTCGCCAAATGGGCTCTCCGCCGCGGTCTTCTCACCAGGCGAGCGGAAATCGATCACCATGTCCAGCTGCAATGCGCGCAGCCGTTCCATATCCGCCGCGCTGGCCAGGCCCGGGTTGCCGCTGCGAAACAGCTTGCCAGCTCGCACGCGGTAGCCGTCGCGCGTGGCGAGGCCGCCGAGGTCGCGCAGATTGACCACGTTGTCCAGCGCAAGCGCTGCATTGCCGGGCACGCCGGCACCTTGTGATGGCGCATCGGCCATGTTTTCCTGCATCGTGTCCCTGCCCTGTCTTTGTCGTTCGGTGGCGCGCGCGCCGCACCGCACGTGGCGGCGGTTCAGCGCGGGCGATAGGCCGGCACATGCCAGCGCGTATGGCAGCCAGCAATATAACGGCGATCGAGCTTCGCCACCAGCTTCCACACGCTCATCGGGTCCACATCGTCCAGATCCAGGTCGACCCAGGCCCAGGGATGGGCACAGTCGCCCTCGCAGATCAGCTCGACATCCTTGACCCGCACGTAGGCGGCCAGGGCTTTACGCAACGTGGATGCGTCGACTTCGGCACGTAGTCCTCTCACTAAAACCTTCATCATGCACTCCAATATTTTCAGATCACTTTCGCGCGGCTTGCAAGCGTGCAGGGCCGCCGGCTGTTGCGCTCGCTGCGCAACGCCCTCAAGCCCTTGTAGCGCAATGCTCTGAAAGTCTGACCGTGTGGCGCATGGAAATTTCCCGGCGCGAACCGGTTCCTTGATCCACATCATATGTCCCCGGATCCACCCTCGACAGGCGCCGTTGGCCGGCACAATAATTTCCCCATGTCGAACGTGGCAGTCCGGCCACAAGCGCCACAAGCCGGTCCCCCGCATCCGCCAGGTCTTCACGGAAGACCGCCGAACGACGCCGCCACCCAGCCAGTCACAGGCTAGCCACTTGCCCGCGCGTGACGTCCGCCTTCCCGTGTCGAACCAAGATCAACCAGACAAGAAAAGGCAAAGCGATGACAAACCCGCGCACTCCAACCCAAGCCGTTCGCGCTGCCGCCCCGAGCGCCATCGGTGCAGCTGCCGCCGAGCCGCAAGCCGCGCCTGGTAAATCCACGCCATGGGGGCTCTACGCCGCCATCCTGGTACTGATCGGCTTACTCGCCCTGCCCCTGCCCCCGGAGCTGCCGGTGGCGGGACATCGCATGCTGGCCATCCTCGCCTTTGCCATCGTGGTGTGGATCACCGAGGCGGTCTCCTACGAGGCCAGCGCCATCATGATCACGTCGCTGATGGCGGCGCTGATCGGCTTCGCGCCCACGGTGGCCGACCCGGCCACGCAATACGGCACGTCCCGCGCGCTCGGCATGGCGCTGGCAGGGTTCTCCAACACCGCGCTTGCGCTGGTTGCCGCCGCCCTCTTTATCTCGGCGGCGATGACGGTGACCGGGCTCGACCGGCGCATCGCGCTGGTCACGCTGTCGGCCATCGGCACCAGCACGCGGCGTATCCTGATCGGCAGCGTCGCGGTGACCATCGCGCTGTCGCTGGTGGTGCCGAGCGCCACCGCGCGCAGCGCCTGCGTGGTGCCGATCATGATGGGCGTGATCGCGGCGTTCGGGGTCGACAAGAAATCGAATATCGCCGCCGGCATCATGATCACCGTGGCCATGGCCACCAGCATCTGGAACGTCGGCATCCAGACCGCCGCCGCGCAGAACCTGCTGACGGCGGGCTTCATGGACAAGCTGCTGGGCGAGCGCATCACCTGGCTGCAATGGCTGATCGCCGGCGCGCCGTGGGCCATCGTGATGTCGGTCGTGCTGTATTTCCTGGTGCGTTTCCTGCTGCCCGCCGAAACCGAAGCCATCCCCGGCGGCAAGGAGGCCGTGCAAAAGGAACTCGCCGGGCTGGGCCCGATGAGCGGCCCGCAGAAGCGGCTTGCCGCCGTGTCCATCGGGCTGCTGCTGTTCTGGGCCACCGAGGGCAAGCTGCACCAGTTCGACACCGCCACCGTGACCTTCGTCGGCCTGGTGATCCTGATGATGCCGCGCATCGGCGTGATGGACTGGAAGACCATGCAGCAACGCACGCCGTGGGGCACGCTGATCGTGTTCGGGGTGGGCATCAGCCTGGGCACCGCGCTGCTCACCACGCAGGCCGGCCAATGGCTGGGCAAGTTCGTGGTGGCTAACTCCGGGCTCGCCACGCAAGGCCCGATCCTGGTGTTCGCCATCCTGGCCGCCTTCCTGATCCTGATCCACCTCGGCTTTGCCAGCGCCACCGCGCTCACCGCCGCGCTGCTGCCGATCTTGATCTCGGTGCTGCAGACGCTGCCGGGCGATATCAACCAGATCGGCCTGACCATGCTGCTCGGCTTCACCGTGAGCTTCGGCTTCATCCTGCCGATCAATGCGCCGCAAAACATGGTTTGCCTTGGCACGGATACCTTCAACGGCAAGCAGTTCGCCAAGGTCGGCATCCCCGTGACGGTGATCGGCTACGCCCTGATGCTGCTGTTCGCCGCCACCTACTGGCGCTGGCTGGGCTGGATCTGAGCCCACACCGGGAAAAGGACCGATCATGAAAATCACATTGCAATCCGCCACCCAGCTCGCCCGCGACGTGCTCGCCGCGCAAGGCGTGCCGACCGACATCGCCAACGACGTGGCCGAGCACCTGGTCGAGGCCGACCGCTGCGGCTACACCAGCCACGGCCTGTCGATCCTGCCCAACTACCAGCGCTCGCTCGCAACAGGCAACGTCAACCCGGGGGGCCGCGCCGAATGCGTGCTCGACCGCGACAGCCTGCTGGTGTTCGACGGCAACGGCGGCTTCGGCCAGCACGTGGGCAAGCGCGTCATCGAGACCGCCATCGAGCGCGTGCGCCAGCACGGCCACTGCATCGTCACGCTGCGCCGTTCGCACCATCTCGGCCGCATGGGACACTACGGCGAGATGGTGGCAAAGGAGCGGTTCGTGCTGCTGAGCTTTACCAACGTGATCAACCGCTCTCCGGTGGTGGCGCCCTACGGCGGCCGCACCGCGCGGCTGACCACCAACCCGCTGTGCTTCGCCGGGCCGATGCCCAACGGTCGCCCGCCGCTGGTGGTCGACATCGCCACCAGCGCCATCGCCATCAACAAGGCCCGCGTGCTCGCCGAGAAAGGCGAGCACGCGCCGCAGAACAGCATCATCGACGGCGACGGCAACCCCACCACCGATGCCTGCGCCATGTTCAGCGAACACCCTGGCGCCCTGCTGCCCTTCGGCGGCCACAAGGGCTATGCGCTCGGCGTGGTAGCTGAACTGCTGGCCGGCGTGCTGTCCGGGGGCGGCACCATCCAGCCGGACAACCCCCGCGGCGGCGTGGCCACCAACAATATGTTCGCGGTGCTGATGAATCCGGAACTCGACCTGGGCCTGAGCTGGCAAAGCGCGGAGGTGGAAGCCTTCGTCAACTACCTGCACGACACCCCACCCGCCCCGGGCTTTGATCGCGTGCAGTACCCGGGCGAGTTCGAAGCCGCCAACCGCGCGCTCGCCACCACCCACCTGGATGTGAACCCGGCGATCTGGCGCAACCTGGAAACGCTGGCGAAGGACCTCGGCGTGGCGCTGCCGGCGGGCTGAGCCGGCGTGACACGGGCGCCGGCCCGCCGCGTGCTGGCCCCCTTCCGGAACAGGCGTCCGTTACGCAAGGCGGATGCATCGCGTCGAGGGGGACCGCTTCCGCCCTTGACCCCTCTCTTTTAAGGCGCAAGCCTTAGTACAAACGGCCGGCCATCGAGGATGGCGTATCCGCAACGCGCCATGCCTCGCCGAACGGGGCCGGTCACCCGAGCCCCCACGCGCCTCCTGGCTCATCTCCTGTCTCGCCCTCCCTCCTCCAATCTTCAGGAAGCACCGGACTTTAGGCCGACTTCCGTGCCGTTTCGCAGGCCGCCGGCCAGAGCAATGCGCAATGCAAAGAGGTCCCGGGAAATTCTGGTCGCGGCTCTGGCACCTTCTCAGGCGCTTGCCATGGACAACAAAATTTAATATTCTTACCTTAAATTATGTTTGCACCGGTGTGGGCGACACCCTGCACCGCGCCGCCGACTGATCGCATCGCGTAGCAGCAATCCCGTATTCCTATTGGAGACAACGTCCAATGCATACCCTACAGGCCGACTGGCCGAACCTTCGGTTTGACTACAAAGGCTGTCACGTGTTGGTGACAGGTGGCACCAGCGGAATCGGCGCCGGGATCGCCGAAGCCTATCGAGACGCAGGCGCGGAGGTCACTATCACCGGCACCCGGCGCTGCGCGTCCGACTACGGCGTCGATTTCGATGGCTACCGCTATTTGCAGCTCGACATCGAAGACGCGGACAATATCTCCGCTGTGGCGGCCGCGGTGCCACAGGTTGACATTCTCATCAACAACGCCGGCTTTGCGCTGCCGAGCAGCGGCCTCGACGAGTACGACCCGGAGGTCTTCGAGCGCGCGGTGCGCATGCACCTCGTCGGCGGCTACCGCATGGCGCATGGCTGTGCGGACAAACTCCTGAAAAGCGCCCTGCCAGGCGGGCCTTCCATTGTCAGCATCGCGTCGATGAGCTCGTTCTTCGGGATCGACATCGTTCCCGGCTATGGTGCAGCGAAGACCGGTGTCGTCGGGTTGACCCGGGCATTGGCAGTCCATTGGGGCGGGCGCATTCGTGTCAACGCGGTCGCCGCGGGGCTTACCGCGAGCCGCATGACGGCGGCGACTGTCGCCAACCCGGCATGGTCAGGACCCACGCTTGCACGTACGCCGGCAGCACGGCTGGGGGTGCCGCGCGACATCGCGGGTCCGGTCCTGTTCCTGACAAGCGCAGCCGCCAGCTGGATCACCGGACAAACGCTGCCGGTCGACGGCGGCTTTACCGTCGCTGGCTGAACCGCAACGGCAGGATCGCCAGCCCTCCCGGCCGGCGCCCATCGCTGCAGCCTTCCATCACGCTTCCAGACCGGACCAACGCAATGAAACCTGACGCCATCCGCATCGCCGACCTTGGCACCCCCCAACTAACCGAGAAACAGCGTCAAGCGATTGCTTCCTCCCCGCCAGTGCAAATGAGCGAGGAGGCTGTCCTTGCGGCCGCGCGCCACCGAACGGGTCTATCCGACTTTGGTCCGGACGACTTCCGCGAGCGGCTGCGCATCTGGCTAAGGAGCTTTGACGAGGACACGGGCCTCGGTCCGCTGGGTCGCGCGGGCCTGTTCGGCGATGCCGTGCGCTATGCTTGCGCGCGCCTTCGCTTCGAAGATCTTGCGAAGCAGCACCCTGAAATCAATAAGGTCGCGATTCGACAGCCGATCGTCATCGCCGGGCTTCCACGCTCGGGCACCACCCACCTCGTCAATATCCTGGCAGCCGACCCGCGGCTGCGCTCCATGCCGCTATGGGAAGCGATGGAGCCGATTCCGACGCTGGAAGAGCAGGCCACGCCGGGCGCGGACGATCCGCGCTTCCTTCGTGCCCGCGATATGTGGGGCGAATTCGAAGCCATGCTGCCGCTCATGCCGGCGATGCACGAAATGGCTCCCGCCCACGTGCATGAGGACATAGAGCTGCAAGCCCTGGACTTCTCATCCTATCTGCCGGAATGGCAGTGCCGGCCCTATCGCTGGCGCGACTATTACTACAGCAAGGATCAGACTTCGCACTACGCCTATGGCCGCCGGGTCCTGCAAGCGCTCACCTGGCTCAAGGGGCCGGACCGATGGGTGATGAAGTCGCCGCCGCACATGGAGAATCTCCGGCCGTTGATGACGACCTATCCCGACGCAACGGTCGTCATCACGCATCGCGATCCGGTCGCCGTCCTGCAGTCAGCGATCACCATGATCGCCTATGGTAACCGCATCCGCCGGCATGCCGTCGACGTAAAGGAACTTGCCCGCTATTGGACAGATCGCCTGGAGCATCTGCTGCGCGCCTGTGTGCGAGACCGGGACACCGTGCCCGCCGGCCAATCGCTCGACGTGCTGTTCGACGACTACATGGCCGACCAAAAGACGGTGATCGAGCGCGTCTATGCGATGGCCGGCCTTGCGCTGACCGACGAAGCCCGTGCCCGTGTGCATGCCTATCTGGAGTCCAATCCCCGCGGAAAGCACGGACGGGTCGTCTATGACCTGAAAGGCGATTTTGGCATCGACGTAGCGGCGTTGCGCGAGCGATTCGGCTTCTATTATCAGCGCTTCTCGGTCAGGCCAGAGCGCATCGAAGGAGAGTTGTGATGACAGATCGAGCCGCGGAGCGCCTGCTGTCCGGCCGGGCGTGGGATGACTACTGTGAAACGGTGCGCCGCGCCGGCCATATGGTCGACCATTTCGGCGCGGAGGCTAACGCCCTCGACTGCGCCGAATGGTATCGGTTCATGACGCGCCTGATGCGCAACGGTATCGAGCGCTTCATGGAGAACTGCGAGCCCGAACGGCCGCGCCTGCGCAATGCGCCCTGGCGCCAGTCCATCAATTTCCAGTCGCCCGACCAGGATCACCTGCTCGCCGAGTTCATCGATGGCAGCCATGACTACGTCATTCGCGGCAATCGCGGCGAACTGCCCTATTTCGTCATTGCTTCATGGCGTGCACCGCAGCCGCGCCATCCGGGAACGCTGGACTGGGCCCCGCACGGCGTGGCGGGCCTTGTCGGGTTCGATCCCGCTGCGCTGCAGACCACGGGCTTCATCTCGTCACGCGAAGTCACTTTCGATGCGGCGGGCAATTTCGAGATCGTCGTCGGCCAGCGCAGGCCTGCGCACGGACGCGACTGGCTGTCGATCACGCCTGATTGCGTCGGCCTGCTCATCCGCACGCTCTATCATGATCGCGCGAATACCGCGCCGCCCGGGTTCTCCATCGAGCGAGTCGATCGCCCGGAACCGCGCCCCATCACCGCCGCCGAAATGAGCGATGCGCTCGCCAAGGCGGGACAGACGGTACTTGGCTATTGCGAACTGGTGCGGCGCTGGTGGCAGGACAATCTCAGCCAACGGCCGAACCGCATCCGCTTCGATCGCGCGGTGTATCTGTCCAATGGCGGGGTGCCGGATCGGCATCACGGCTTTGGCACCTGGGAATGCGCCGACGGCGAAGCGCTGGTGATCGATTTCCTGCCAACGCCCTGCGACTACTGGATCTTCCAGCTCTGCTCGATCTGGCAAGAGAACCTGGACAACTACGAAGACGGCGGCGGCCATGTGCAGAAGTACAAGGCCATCTATCGCCATGACGGCTCGGTGCGCGTCATCATTGCGCAGGGCGAGCCCGGCATCTCCGGCAACTGGATCCACCCCTTCGGCCATGTCCATGGGGGCATGAGCCTGCGGCTGATCGGCACGCAGGGCGAGCCGCCGTTGGTAACGCTGCGCCGCATCGCACTGGCCGCGCTGCATGAACGCGGCGAGGCGGCGCTGGATGAAGTCTCGCCGCTGCTGAGCGGCGAGGTGGCGCAATGAATGCGGCGCCGCGACGCATTGCCGATCTCGGCGAAGCCGCGCGCCGCTGCGCCGCGGCGCTCAATCATGAACCATATGGAGGCACCCCTTGATGACGCATCCCATAGCCGCCGCGGTGGTTGGCACCGGCTTCGGCCTTTTCACCCATGTACGTGCGCTGCGCGAGGCGGGGTTCGAGGTGCGCGCGATCGTCGGCCGCGACCGTGCCCGCACCATCGCGCGCGCCGCGCCGCTTGGCATCCCGCTCGCAACCGATAGCCTTGCCGAAGCGCTTGCCGATCCGGCGGTGCAACTCGTCACGGTGGCGACGCCCCCGCACGCGCACTATTCGCCGGTGATGGAGGCGATCGCCGCGGGGCGGCATATCGTGTGCGAAAAGCCCTTTGCCCGCGACGTCGCCGAAGCCGCGGAGATGCGCAAAGCGGCGACAAGAGCCGGCGTTTATCACATGCTCGGCGCCGAATTCCGCTTCGACAGCGCGCAGGCGCTGTTGCGGCGCGTCGTCCAGTCGGGAATGATCGGCGCGCCGCGCCATTTCCTGCGCATCTACCACCAGCCGGGCCTGCAGGACTCGACAGAAAGGCTCAGCGACTGGTGGGAGGACGCCGACCAGGGCGGCGGCTTCCTTGGCGCGTTCGGCTCGCACATGATCGATCAGGTCGAATACATGTTCGGGCCCATCGCGCGCGTCAGCGGCATGCTGCAGGCGCTGGCGCCCGGACGCCCCAACATGACAGCCGACGATTGCTACAACGTGCAGTTCGAAACGAGCAGCGGTGTTGCCGGGTCAATCATCGCCGCACTTGCCGCGCCGGGACCGCTGGTGATGGCGACCAAGGTGGTAGGCAGCGCAGGCGGGGCGTGGATTCAGAGCGGCGCGACCTACGCTGACCCCGAAGAGGTCTGGGTGAGCGACGCCGATGGCGTGCGGCGCATCGACATACCCGCCGATCTCGTCAACGCGACGTCGACACCTTTTCCCGTCGCCGAGCTGATCCAGACCGAGCAGGATCGCTGGCACACAATGGGGTTCGATGTGCCGCCCTATGCGCGCCTTTTCGCCGAGATGCGCGCGCGGATCGAGCATGGCGTGCCCGCGATCCCCGAGCGCGCGGCGACATTCGACGATGCGGTGCGCGGGCAGGCGGTGCTCGACGCGGTGCGACGGTCGGCGCGCGATCGCGCCTGGATTGCGATCTGAAAGGGAGGACACCACCATGGCAGAAATGATGTTCCGTGCGGCCGTCCATGGACCTGATGATATCCGCATCGAGCCTGTGGAGCGGCCGAGCGTCGGGCCGGGTGATATCGTCGTCAAGGTCGCGGTCTGCGGCATCTGCGGCTCCGATCTCGGCTACGCACGCGCGGGCGGCCTGCCGATCGGAGGCGATGGTCCCCTATCGCTCGGGCACGAGTTCTCGGGCGTGATCGAGGAGGCGGGAGCGCAAGTGACGGCGCTGCGCAAAGGACAGCGCGTGGTGGTGAACCCGACGACGCCCGCGAACATGATCGGCTCCGGCGGCCCAGGGGCCTTCGCCTCGCACATTCTCGTGCGCAATGTGATGGCCGAGCCATCGGTCTACCCCATTCCCGACATGCTGGACTTCGAAACCGCCGCGCTGGCCGAGCCGCTCGCTGTCGCGCTGCACGGCGTCAACCGTTCGCGCGCCGGCGCAGGCAGCAGGGTGGTCGTTTTCGGCGCGGGCCCCATCGGGCTCGGCGTCGTGGCGATGCTCCGTCTGTGCGGCGTCGCGGACATCATCGCTGTCGATCGCATGGACACCCGCCTGGCACGTGCGCAGGCGCTCGGAGCAAACGCCACGCTCAATCCCGACAAATGCGATCTCTGGGCCGAAATCGGCCAACGCCATGGCGCTGGCACGCTCTATGGGATGCCTGTCGTGGATACCGACGAATTCATCGAAGTGTCGGGCGCTGCGCCGGTTATTCCCCAGATCATCGCGCACGCACGATTCGGGGCGCATCTGACGGTGGTGGCGGTGCATCACGCGCCTGTCGCCATGGATCTGGCGATGGCGCTGGGCAAGGAGATGGAGGTGACCACCGCAATGGCCTACCCCACCGAGTTTGGAGAGGTACTGGAGATCCTCGCTACCGGCCGGATCGACACTACTCCGCTGATCAGCCACCGCTTCGCCTTCGCCGACTTCGAGCAAGCCTTTGCTACCGCCGCGCGCGCTGAGGAGTCGGCCAAGGTGTTGGTGACGTTCGGATGAGTCGGAATGGAAGGCATGGAAGACGCCAGCCGGCCGGCAATACCGGGACATGCCGGCCCATGCCCGGTGCTACACTGCATGGCGTTGATCAAATGAAACGATTGGTACGATGTCCCAGCAAGGCAGAAAAGTCGAGAGCCTGACACTGAAAAGTGTTGCCACGCGGGCAAAGCTAGTGGCAATTGCGGAGCGTTTGTTCGCCGAGCGCGGCATCGAGGGGGTTTCGTTGAACGATATCAACAAAGCCGCCGGACAGCGCAACAAGAACGCCACACATTACCATTTCGGCAGCAAGGACGGCCTGTTGCAGGCTATCCTGGACAAGCATGAGCCGGGCATCGCCGCCCGGCGCAACGCGCTGCTCGACGAACTGGAGCAGCGGGGCAAACCTTCGGTTAGAGACGTGGTGCGGGCGCTGATGCACCCGGTTGCGGAGAAGATCTTCGATCCCGACGGCGGAAAGGAGTTCATCCGCCTGGATGCCCAACTGGTGGCCACGCATACGCTCTCCGTGCAGAACTTGCGCACCTCCACGCTCAAGCTTGGCCAGGTGGATCGGCTGAGGCGATCGCTGCTTGACGTCATCCAGGATCTGCCTGAGCCCGTGGCACACCAGCGCCTGCTCATGGCGGCCGTATTGCTGCTCCACGGGCTCGCCGACCATTCCCGCATGCTGGATGCGAGCGAGAAGGAAAGCCTGGTGATGGACACGGAGTTGTTCATCAAGAACCTCGAGGATTGCCTGGTGGCGCTACTGGCGGGCCCGATGTCGCCCGATACGGCTTCCCTGCTTTCCCGGCTGGACGTCTCCGGCGAAGTCGCGGGGCGCGCGCCGAAGTCAACGGGTCGGAGCGCACGGGGCGGCAAGGCTGCCGCCAGCCTTGCCGCGGAACCCGCCCCTCGACGATCGTAACGCAGACGCGACGCCTCGCAACGAGGCCGTCCTCATCCCGAGAGAGCAAGTCCTTCTCCAACGATCATGGGAATCATGCGAAACGCGATCCTTACGCGATGCCGAAGCATGCCTCGAACTCGCGCGCAAAGCGGTCGACTTCCGACTCGGGCAAATGGTTGATGCCTCCCGCCAGTTTCCGGCCACCTCCGGTGTCAAACGTGCGGCAGAAGTCAGACGCAGCCACTGAACTATGGCCGGGTATGCGCACACTGACCGTGAATCCACCTTGCCTTTTGGGCGAAAGGATACCGAGCGCACGATCAGGCTGCCCATGCATGAGTTCGTTGGCCAGGACGCCGATGGCGCGCCGCGCCCACGGTGCATCCGGCAGCACCAGCAGCGCCGCGCCGGGGACCTGGCGTGCCGGCTCGAGCCGGCGTGCCAGGTCCATGTCCTCCTCATAGCCGGCCGCCAGCCGCGCGTATGCGTCCGAGCACGCCACGAATTCCAGCGGGTCGGCAAAAGGCAGCATCCGCGCCGACAACTCGGCCGGATCGAAATGCAGATCGACGACGGTTTCGCCGTAAGCGTTGTAGTTGAGATAGATGCCGAGCCGCTCCAAGGCCGCAGCCGCGCCAGCGCCGATGCCGGCCGCCAGTGCCATGGCGCTGCCCACGCCAGGCAGGCTGTCTCCGTATGCCGCCGCGATAGCCCACGCACGGTGACGGCCGCCAAGATAGCGGTCGACCAGGATGCTGGTGCAGACGCCGGCCGCCTCGTCGATGTGGGATTCGAAGCGCGTATGGTGAGGCAGTTCGCCCGCGTGATGGTGATCAAAATAGCGCACCGATGCGCCTGCCTCGAGCAGGCGAAGCAGATCAGCCCGATTTTGGTCGAGCGAGATGTCGAGCACGGTGATGGTGTCGCCCTCCCCCGCGCCGATGTGCTGCAGCAACTGAATGTCGCGTTTGACCCCGGTCAACAGCCTCGCGCCGCAGGACTCGTCAGGCGCGGCAAGCCGCAGTTGCTGCAACGCACACAGGCCGTCCGCATCTCCGTTGAACACGTAGTAGCGGTTCATAGCGCCTCGCGGGTGACAAGATGGCTGACGATCTGCTCGGCTGCCTCCTCCGGCGACCAGGCGGTGGTGTCGATCCGAATCTCCGGGTTCTCCGGCGCCTCGTAAGGGGAGTCGATGCCGGTGAAGTTCGTCAGCTCGCCACGGCGCGCCTTCTTGTAAAGCCCCTTTGGATCCCGCTGTTCCGCCACGCTGATTGGCGTATCGACGAATACTTCGAAGAACTCGTCCGGCGCCATCAGTCCACGAGACATGCTGCGCTCGGAACGGAATGGCGAGATGAAGGACACGAGAACGATCAGTCCCGCATCGGCCATCAGCTTTGCGACTTCGCCAACACGCCGAATGTTCTCGACCCGATCGGCGTCGGAGAAGCCGAGGTCCTTGTTCAGGCCGTGACGCACATTGTCGCCATCCAGCAGATAGGTATGCTTGCCCGATGCATGCAGTTTGCGCTCGACGAGGTTGGCGATCGTGGACTTGCCGGCACCCGACAGCCCCGTGAACCAGAGTACGCACGGCTTCTGCCCTTTGAGAGCAGCATGCGCCTGTTTGTCGATGTCAATCGCCTGCCAGTGGATGTTCTGCGAGCGGCGCAAGGCAAAGTGCAGCAGTCCGGCCCCGATCGTATTGTTGGTCAGGCGGTCGATCATGATGAAACCGCCCGTATCGCGATTGTCCAGGTAGGGATCGAATGCGATTGGCTGATCGAGAATCAGGTTGCAGACCGCGATCTCATTCAGGCTCAGCGTCCTGGCCGCGAGATGCTCGAGCGTGTTGACGTTAATCTTGTATTTCGGCACCGCGCTGGTGGCGGTCACGGTCTTCGCGCCGATTTTCAACAGGTATGGGCGTCCTGGCAGCATAGGCTCGTCGCTCATCCAGACAATGGTCGCCTCGAACTGATCCGCCACGCCAGCCGGCACCTCGATCGGCGCGAGAACGTCGCCTCGGCTGATATCGATTTCGTCCTCCAGCGTGAGCGTGATCGACTGGCCGGACACCGCTTCCTCGAGGTCGGCTTCGTATGTCACGATACGCGCAACCCGGCTTTCCCTGCCTGACGGCAGGACCCGAAGGCGATCACCGCGCTTGACGCGGCCACTAGCGACGGTGCCTGCGTAGCCGCGGAAATCGAGGTTGGGTCGGTTGACCCACTGCACCGGCATGCGAAACGGCCCGCGCTGAGCGCCGCCGTCTTCGACCTGCACCGCGTCAAGGTACCCCATCAGGGTAGGCCCGTCGTACCAGGGCGTGTTTGCGCTGATCTCGGTGATATTGTCGCCCTTCAGGGCCGACATGGGGATGGTGACGATACTCCGCAGACCGATCTGGCTGGCAAAGGCTCTATAGTCAGCGTCAATTCTGTTGTAGATCTCTTTCGAGTATTCCACCATATCCAGCTTGTTGATGGCAAGTACAACCTGGCGAATGCCGATCAGCGAAACAAGATAGCTGTGCCGACGCGTCTGGGTCAGCACGCCTTTGCGCGCGTCGATCAGGATGATGGCGACATCGGCCGTCGAGGCTCCGGTGACCATATTGCGCGTGTATTGTTCGTGGCCCGGCGTATCGGCCACGATGAACTTGCGCTTGTCGGTCGAGAAAAAGCGATAGGCGACATCGATCGTGATGCCTTGCTCGCGCTCAGCCGCGAGGCCGTCAACCAGCAGTGCGAAATCAAGGTCGCCGCCTTGCGTTCCCACCTTCTTCGAGTCCGCCTCCAACTGGCTGAGCTGATCTTCGAAGAGCATCTTCGACTCATAGAGCATGCGGCCAATGAGCGTGCTCTTGCCGTCATCCACACTGCCGCAGGTGATGAAGCGCAGCAGGCTCTTGTTCTCTTGTGATTGCAGATATTGCCCGATGTCTGCAGCGATCGAATCGGATATGTGTGCCATCAGAAGTACCCCTCCTGTTTCTCTTTCTCCATGGAACCCGCCGAGTCGTGGTCGATAAGGCGGCCCTGCCGTTCGGACGTCTTGGCCAGAAGCATCTCCTGAATGATCGCCGCGAGGGAATCCGCCTCACTCTCGATGGCACCGGTCAGTGGATAGCAGCCCAGCGTGCGAAAGCGCACCTTCCTGAATTCGGGAGCTTCACCGTCTTTCAGTGGCATGCGCTCGTCATCGACCATGATGAGCGTGCCGTCGCGCTCCACGACCGGTCGCTCTTTCGCTAAATAGAGCGGTACGATCGGAATGCCTTCGAGATAGATGTATTGCCAGATATCGAGCTCGGTCCAGTTGGAGAGCGGGAACACCCGAATGCTTTCGCCTTTGTGCTTGCGGGCGTTGTACAGCCGCCAGAGCTCGGGGCGTTGCAGTTTCGGATCCCAGCGGTGCCGCTCGGAGCGGATCGAAAAGATGCGCTCCTTGGCGCGCGATTTCTCTTCGTCCCGCCTCGCGCCACCAAATGCCGCATCGAAACCGTATTGGTCCAGCGCCTGCTTCAGTCCCTCGGTTTTCCAGATGTCGGTGTGTATGGCCGAGCCATGGGTAAACGGGTTGATCCCCTTTTCCAACCCCTCGGGGTTCACGTGGACGATCAGGTGGAAGCCGAGCTTATTCGCCATGGCGTCCCGAAATTGAATCATCTCGCGGAATTTCCATGTCGTGTCGACGTGCAATAGTGGAAACGGGAGTTTCCCGGGATAGAAAGCCTTCATTGCCAAGTGCAGCATCACCGCGCTGTCCTTGCCGATGGAGTAAAGCATGACCGGGTTTTCACACTCCGCGACCACCTCTCGCATGATGTGAATGCTCTCGGCCTCAAGACGCTGCAAGTGCGTCAACATTTGTCACCCTCCTTCGTCCACGCTCGGCGGGGCAGCCGCCGCCAACGACGCGGCCGATGGCAATGACATTTAGCCGATGCACCGCCCGCGCCAGATCCAATTTAAGGTTACTTCCTTAAATATGCGTTGAGCGTACAAGGGGGCGATGGACGGCTCATCGTCTGTTTGGACTACGCCATGCGTCGTGCGGTGGCGTTCGGCCCAAGCGTTTGCCTCGCCGCCGCATGGCGTGGCCCCGAGAGCGGGGCAGGGCCGCCGCGTGCTGGCACAATACTGGCCATGGAACGTCTCTGGTCGAATTTTCTCAAGCTGCTGGTGGTGCTGATGCTGGGCGTAGCCCTGCTCGGCACGCTGGCCGTACTCGTCGCTCAGCGCCAGTTGCCCACGCTGGATGCGCTCACCACCTTCCGCCAGTCACCCGGCTATGTCCCCATCGGCCAGATACCGCCCAAGCTCACGCAGGCGGTGGTAGCCATCGAGGACGACCGCTTCTACCTGCACGACGGCATCGACTATGTCGGCGTGATCCGAGCCGGCGTGGCCAACCTGTCGGACGAGCTGTCGCAGGGCGCCTCCACCATCACCATGCAGGTGGCACGCAATTTCTTCCTCTCGCGCGAGAAGACCTATACCCGCAAGCTCTACGAGGTGCTGCTGGCTTACCGCATCGAGCACGCCATGAGCAAGGACGAGATCCTGGAGCTCTATATGAACAAGGTCTACCTTGGCCAGGGAGCCTATGGCTTTGCTGAGGCTGCCGAGACTTACTTTGGCAAGCCGGTGGCTGAGCTGACGCTGGCCGAATGCGCGATGCTGGCTGGGTTGCCCAAGGCGCCTTCCGCTAATAACCCCGTGGTCAATCCGCGGCGGGCGCGGCAGCGGCAGGCTTATATCTTGCTGCGGATGCTGGAGTTGGGGCGCATTGATCGCGGGCAATATGATGCGGCGCTGCTGGAGCCTTTGCGGTTGCGGTAGAGGTGTGGTGGATGGGGGCGGTGTTTTGCGGTTTTTAGCTGCTGGACGAGTGTGAGTGGGCAGTGTTTTAGCGCTTCTAGCTGCTGGCGCGGCTGTACGGTGTTGGCCGTTTTAGAACGTGTGAGATGTCACTTTTCTTTACTCGTAAAGAAAAGTAACCAAAA
>NZ_JBIUHC010000156.1:0-23095 GCF_044627735.1 Cupriavidus sp. CuC1
GCAGCTAGAAGCATCAAAACCCCGCCCAGCAAGCGCCAAAACCCGCGTCAGCGGGCCACAAGCAATACACATCGCACTCGTCCCCCAACCTACAACTCCCGCTCCAAGCTCAACAGACTTTGCGAACGAATCAGCAGAACGGGACACTAGGCGGGGCTTACAATGCCGGCTTTGCCGTCCCCCTCCCCGCAATGCCCGCACCCCAGACCGAAAGCCACTCCGCCGTTTTCTCGCCCGAGGAACAAGAGAGCTTCTACCGCCTCATCGCGTCGCGCCGCGACATGCGGCATTTCATTGCGGGCGCCTCGGTCGATGAGCGTGTCCTGATGCGCCTGCTGCAGGCTGCGCACAGCGCGCCTTCAGTGGGGCTGATGCAGCCATGGCGCTTTATCCGCGTCGCGGATCCCGCCCTGCGGGAGGCAATCGCCGCGCTGGTCGAGGCCGAGCGGCAGAACACGGCGATGGCGCTGGGCGAGCGCGATGGCGAGTTCCTGCGGCTGAAGGTGGAGGGCGTGCGCGAGTGCGCCGAGCTGTTGGTGGTGGCGATGGCGCCGGACGATGGCACGGTGTTTGGCCGGCGCACCATGCCGGGCGAGATGGCGCTGTGCTCGGCGGCCTGCGCCATTGAAAACCTCTGGCTGGCGGCGCGCGTGGAGAACCTGGGGCTGGGCTGGGTCTCGATGTTCGCGCCGGATGCACTGGCTGCGCTCTTACGGCTGCCGCCGGGTGGCCAGCCTATCGCCATTCTCTGCCTTGGTCCCGTGGCGGCCTTCTATCCCGCGCCGATGCTGGAACTGAAAGGCTGGCGCCAGGGGCGCCCGCTGGCGGATCTGATGTCCACGGACACCTGGGACCGGTCCGACGCCTGAAGCACCATCGGGCCGCTCAAGGCGCCACCGACGGCTCCCGCTTCATGCAGCGCAGCACGAAGGTGGAATGGCTGTGCCGCAAACCCGGCAGCTTGTAGAGCTTGTGGCGCAGGAATTCTTCGTACCCTTCGGTGCCTGCCACCGCCACCTTGATCAGGTAATCGTATTCGCCGGTGAGCAGGTACGCCTCCATCACCTCCGGCAATTCGGCCAGCGCTTCGCCGAAGCGGTCCAGCATGTCGTCGTCGTGCCGGTCCAGCGTGACTTCGATCAGCACCGTGTCGGGCAGGCCAAGCGCCTTCTGGTTCAGCAGGGCCGCATAGCCCTCGATCACGCCGCTTTCCTCCAGGGCGCGCACGCGATTCCAGCACGGCGTGGGCGACAAGCCAACCTGCTCGGCCAGCTTGAGGTTGGAGAGCCTGCCGTCGCGCCGCAGCGCGCGCAGGATGCGGCGGTCGGTTTCATCCAGTTTTGGGGAGGTTGCCATGTCTTCTGCCGATCATAAGGAAGGAATCTCCCATAACTCTACCACCCATAGATAATTCATCTCCAAATAGATCAAAACCGGAGGCAATAAAGAAACCCATTCTGGGGTGGCGCTGGTAAATTTATCGCATGCCTTCGCTGCCACAAATACCAACTCAAACTGCCGCCAACGCCATGTCAACCTTGAACCTCGCCCTGCGGCTGGACCGCACTGACCTCTTCGGCGCCATCGAATGGACGCTCGCCAACGCCCGCCGCACCGGCCTGCACCTGATCGACCTGTGCTTCGGGCAAGCGGCCGCGCCCTACCAGCTCACGCTGTCGGTCGGCGCGGACGATGCGGACCGGCTGGACCTGTTCGTCAGGCGCCTGGAAAACGGCGCGGACGTGCTGGAGGTCTTCGAACTCGCGGCGCCGGGCGAGCGTGCCGCCAAAGCGCCGGCGCACGCCGAGGCGCGGCGGGACGTGGTGGAACCTTCGCTAGAATTGGCCTAGCCCGTTGCCGAGGCTGTGCCATGCTCCGTCGTCTCCCACCGCTGTCGTCGCTGGCGCCGTGAGCTGCGCGCCCACCTGATTCAGCGCTGCTCGAAGCTGCGCGTGAAGTAGACCAGGCCAGCCTGCTCGCGCAACCGGTACAAGGAGGCCGGGCGGCGCCCGGTCTCCTTTTGCGCGCCAAGGTCTTCCAGCAAGTCCGCGGCGAGCATGCGGGTGCGGAAGGCCTTTTTCTCCAGGGGGCGGCCGAGCACGATCTCGTAGACATGCTGCAGTTCGCCGAGCGTAAAGGCGCAGGGCAGCAGATGCGCGGGCAGCGACGTGTACTCGGTCTTGCCCCGCACCCGCCCCAACGCCGCACTCAGCAGCGTGGCGTGATCAAAGGCAAGCGGCATGCCCACGCCGGCTCCCATAACAGGCGCCCAGCGCAGGTCGGCGGCATTGCCGCCCTTCTCTGGGGCCAGCGTGTCATCCGCCAACAACGCGACATAGACATGGGTGGTGGACCATCCGCGCGGATCGCGCCTGGCGCTGCCCCAACTGCCGACCTGTTCCAGATAGGGGCTGTTCACCCCGGTCTTCTGCGCAAGCTTGCGCAACGCGCAGCCCTGCAGATCCTGATCCCGTTCGATATCGACAAAGCCGCCCGGCAGGGCCCATTGCCCGGGAAACGGCTCGCCGGGCTGTTGCGGGCGCTGCACGAGCAGGACCTGCAGCGCCCCGGCACGAATGGTCAGGATGACCACGTCGACGGTGGTCAGCGGACGGGGGAATGCGGTGGTGGCGGCTTTCGTCATAGGGCGGGCGATCCTGGAAGTAGGCAGTGCAGGCAGTTCAGGGGCGGATTATAGATTGACAAGTGTCTCAGCCACACTTATATTAGTGGTACAGACACACTTAATGCCTGCCACCCTATGCCGGCAAGCCCAACAACACCACCGGAAAGGACCACCATGTTCGGTATCCGATTCATCAAGGCTGATCCCACCACCTATCTGATGCAGATGAAGAGCGGCAAGATCATCCGCGAAGGCAGCGGCCAGTCGTTCTACTACTACGCGCCCACCACGTCTCTCGTTGCCGTGCCGGTAGGCAGCCAGATCCTGCCGTATATCTTCGAGCTGATCACGACCGACTTCCAGTCCGTCACCGTGCAAGGCAACCTCTCCTACCGCATCATCGAGCCGCGCAAGACAGCCGCCATGCTCAATTTCGCGCTCAAGCCGGATGGCCGCAATTACATCTCCGAGGATCCGCAGAACCTGCGCACCCGCGTCGAGGGCGTGGTCGAGGTGCTGGTGCAACAGGCCGTGAGCGCCGAAACGCTGCGCACCGCGCTGCAGGCGTCGGACCGCATGGCGCGCCAGGTCGAGTCCGCGCTCAAGGCGCATCCGGACGTGCTGGTGCTCGGCCTGGAAATCCTGTCGTTCTCGATGGTGGCCGTCAAGCCGCGTGCCGAAACCGCGCGAGCGCTGGAAGCCGAGGTCCGCGAGCAGATCCTGAAGGCGGCCGACGACGCCATCTATGCCCGCCGCAACGCCGCGGTGGAAAACGAACGCGCCATCAAGGAAAGCGAGCTCGACACCGAAGTGGCGGTGGAACTCAAGCAGCGCACGATCCGCGAAACCCAGATGGAAGCTGAAGCCGCGGTGCAGAAGAAGCAGGCGGAACTGGAGGCCAGCACCATGGAGGCGCAGATCACGCTGGAAGCACGCCGCAAGGAGTTCGTGGGCCTGGAGGCCGACAACACCCGCACCACCGCCGAGGCCGAGGCGCACCGCCTGGGCGCCGTGATGCAGGCACTGCAGGGCGCCGACGCGCGCATCGTGCAGGCGCTGGCCGCATCGGGCATGGCGCCGGGCCAGCTGATCGCGCAGGCCTTTGGCGGGATTGCCGACAAGGCCGAGAAGATCGGGCAACTGAATATGTCGCCGGAGCTGCTTCAGTCACTGCTTGCACCTGCGAGCAGCAGCCGCGCAAGATAACCGAAGACCAGCGCAGCTTTAAGACGCTTTAAGACGCTTTAAGACGCTTTAAGCGGCATTAAGCAGTTACAAGAAGAAGGAACCAGGAAAATGGGCGCAACCGCCGATCGCAAGGTAGTGCTGGTGACGCGTAAGACACGGCTGGAAGCGCTGCTGGCGCGCTACCACTCGCTGGCGCAGGCACGCTTCTACCTGGAACACCTGGGCGCGGACATCACCGATTACCAGCGCGAGCACGACAC
This sequence comes from Cupriavidus sp. CuC1, assembly GCF_044627735.1. Taxonomy (NCBI): domain Bacteria; kingdom Pseudomonadati; phylum Pseudomonadota; class Betaproteobacteria; order Burkholderiales; family Burkholderiaceae; genus Cupriavidus; species Cupriavidus sp. CuC1. Next base: position 4,075 of record NZ_JBIUHC010000156.1, read on the forward strand.
CTATCTTGCTGCGCGCGAACAGGCGGTCGCCGTGCTGTCGCACTACCTGCGCCGGCAGGTGGTGGACCGCCAGTTCCTGCCCAACTTCCTGTTCGGGCCGGAAGACATCGTGGTGGCGCTGGGCCAGGACGGCCTGGTTGCCAACACCATGAAATACCTGAACGGCCAGCCGCTCATCGGCGTGAACCCCGATCCCGCGCGCCACGACGGCGTGCTGCTGCCCTTCCAGGTGGGCGACCTGGCGCGCGTGCTGGCAGAAGCCATGCAGGACCGCCGCCCCGCCCGCCCGGTCACCATGGCGCGCGCCGAACTGTCGGACCAGCAGGTGCTGTACGCGGTCAACGACTTCTTTATCGGACCGCGCAGCCACACCTCGGCGCGCTACGAGATCCAGCTCGGCGCGAAGAGCGAGGTGCAGTCATCGAGTGGCGTCATTGTCTCCACGGGGCTGGGGTCCACCGCCTGGCTCAAGAGCATCGTGACCGGCGCGCGCGCCATCGCGCAGGCGGACGGTGGCGCCGAAACGCCGTATCAGTCTTTGCCCTGGGATACCGACCGGCTGGTGTTTGCGGTGCGCGAGCCCTTTCCGAGCCGCGCCAGCCAGGCCACGCTGGTCTACGGCAACGTGCCGCGCGGCGAGCAGATCGTGCTGCGCTCGCTGATGCCCGAGACCGGCGTGATCTTCAGCGACGGCATCGAAGCGGATTTCCTGCAATTCAACGCGGGCACCGAGGCCCGCATCGGGGTGGCCGAGCGCAGCGGGCAGCTGGTGCAGTAGCGTCGCCCTCTTTACTCACCTCACGCTAGTTCGCCCTCCGGCAACAGTTCGATCCCGTCCAGCTCGGCCGCGCAGGTATCGCGCACGATGGAAACAAAGTCGCGCACATAGGGCCGCTGGGCGAGCGGCGCCGGGGTGGTGGCATAGAGCTCGCTCCACAAACCCTTGGCGCCGATGCGCTTGGCCAGCACGTAGTCGTGGTCGACGTAGTTCTTCACCCCCCAGTTGGGCAGCGCGGCCACGCCCCGACGGCTGGCCACCAGTTGCAGCACGGCCACCGTCAGCTCCGCCGTGCGCCGCTGCAGCTTGATGCCGGCGGGCTCCAGCACTTCCCGGATCAAGTCGATGCGCTGCTCCGGCACCGGGTAGGTGATCAGCGTTTCGCCGTCCAGGTCGGCCGCCTCGATCCGGCGCTTGTTGCGCAGCCGATGCTCGTTGGCGATCACCGCGAGGATCTCGAAGCGGAACAGCGGCGCCACCGTCAGGCCGCGCTTGGCCGGCGGCATCGAGCCGATCACCATGTCCGTGCGGCCCTCGGCCAGCAGCGACAGGGGATCGGCGTGGAAGCCCGCCACCAGATCCACCTCCACCTCCGGCCAGCGCCGGCGGAACTCGTCCATCACGGGCATCAGCCAGTCGAAGCAGGTATGGCACTCCAGCACGATGCGCAGCTCGCCGTGCGTGTCGCCCTTGAGCCGGGCCAGGTCGCGCTCGGCCGTGCTGATGGCCGCCAGCGTCTCGCGCGCCAGCGCCAGCAGCCGGTCGCCGGCCGGGGTGAAGCGCAGGCCCTGGCGGGTGCGGTCGAACAGCGGCAGGCCGTAATGCGCCTCGATGCCTTTGATCTGATGGGACAACGCGGACTGGCTGACGTGCACGCGTTGCGCGGCCATGGCGAGCTTGCCGGACTCGGCAATCGCCACCAGCGAGCGCAGGTGCCTGACTTCGATCACGGCTTGCTCCTGGATTGGGAAGAATGGCGCCGGGTAGGCGTGATATGAAATTGATTCATACGTTGATTAAATCTTATCGCTTGATTCATTTTACGTTGGATTCCACACTGGGCGCCATCGTCACATTCCCAATACGGAGCATTACATGGCACGCACTCATATCGCTGGCTTTCCGCGCATCGGCGCCCAGCGCGAACTGAAATTCGCCCAGGAGGCGTTCTGGCGCGGCGAAACGGACGAGGCCAGCCTGCGCCAGGTAGCGGCCGGCCTGCGCCAGCGCCACTGGCAGTCCCAGGCGCAAGCCGGGCTGGACAGCGTGGCGGTAGGCGACTTCGCCTACTACGACCAGGTGCTGGGCCTGAGCGCGTTGCTGGGCGCCCTGCCCGCGCGTTTTGGCTTCGACCCGAAGCAACTGAGCCTGGCCCGGTACTTCGAGCTGGCCCGCGGCAACAAGGCCCAGCCGGCCATGGAAATGACCAAGTGGTTCGACACCAACTACCACTACCTGGTCCCGGAACTCGGCCCCGACACCCGTTTCGACGGCGGCGTGGACTGGTTCTTCGACGAAGTGGAAGAAGCGCTGGCGCTGGGCCTCAACGCCAAGCCGGTGCTGATCGGGCCGGTCACCTACCTGTGGCTGTCCAAGACCCACGTGGCCGGCTTCGACCGCCTGAGCCTGCTGCCCGGCCTGGTGGCCGCCTATGGCCGCATCCTGGCCCGCCTGCGCGAGCGCGGCATCGAATGGGTGCAGATCGACGAGCCCGCGCTGTGCCTGGACCTGGAGCCGGCATGGCTCGATGCCTATGACGGTGCCTACGCGGAACTGGCCAAATCCGGTGTCAAGCTGCTGCTCGCCACCTACTTCGACAGCGCCGCCGACCACGCCGCGCGCGCCGCCGCCCTGCCGGTGCAAGGCTTCCACATCGACCTGGTGCGCGCGCCCCAGCAGCTCGACGCCTGGCGCAAGGTGCTGCCCGCCGGCGCGGTGCTGTCCGCCGGCGTGATCGACGGCCGCAACATCTGGCGCGCCGACCTGCGCCGCGCACTGACCGTGCTGGCGCCGCTGCATGCCGAACTGGGCGAGCGCCTGTGGGTCGCGCCGTCCTGCTCGCTGCTGCACGTGCCGGTCTCGCTTGAGGGCGAGCGCAAGCTCGATGCGCAGATCAAGACCTGGCTGGCCTTCGCCACGGAGAAGCTGGCCGAGGTCAACGTGCTGGCCCGCGCCCTGAACCAAGGCGAGACAGCGGTCGCTGCCGAGCTGGCCGCCGCCGATGCCGCACTGGCCTCGCGCCGCAGCTCGCGCCGCGTGGTCAACCAGCAGGTGCAGGCACGGGTGGCGGCAGTCACCGCTGCCATGGCGGAGCGCAAGAGCCCGTTCCAGACCCGCATCGAACGCCAGCGCGCCGCGCTGCAGCTGCCGGCGCTGCCGACCACCACCATCGGCTCCTTCCCGCAGACGCCGGCAATCCGCCAGACGCGTGCCGCCTACCGCCGCGGCGACATCGGCGCGCTGGATTACCTGCAGCGCATCCGGGGTGAAATCGAGACCGCCGTGCGCAAGCAAGAAGCGCTCGGGCTGGACGTGCTGGTGCATGGTGAAGCCGAGCGCAACGACATGGTCGAGTACTTCGGCGAGCAGCTGTGCGGCTACACCTTCACCGAAAACGGCTGGGTGCAAAGCTATGGCTCGCGCTGCGTCAAGCCGCCGGTGATCTACGGCGATGTGTACCGCCCCGAGCCGATGACGGTGGAAACCACGCGCTATGCGCAATCGCTGACGGACCGCCCGATGAAGGGCATGCTCACCGGCCCGGTCACCATGCTGCAATGGTCCTTCGTGCGCGACGACCAGCCCCGCGCCACCACCACGCTGCAGCTCGCGCTGGCGATCCGCGACGAGGTCTCGGACCTGGAACAGGCCGCCATCCGCGTCATCCAGATCGACGAGCCGGCACTGCGCGAAGGCTTGCCGCTGCGCAAGGGCGACTGGGCCGCGTACCTGGACTGGGCCGTGCACGCGTTCAAGATCTCGGCCGCCTCGGTGGCGGACGAAACGCAGATCCACACCCATATGTGCTACGCCGAGTTCAACGACATCCTGCCCGCCATTGCCGCGCTGGACGCCGACGTGATCACCATCGAAACCTCGCGCTCGGCCATGGAGCTGCTCGAAGGCTTCGGCGAGTTCGACTACCCCAACGAGATCGGGCCGGGCGTGTACGACATCCACTCGCCGCGCGTGCCTAGCGTGGAAGCCATCACGCACTTGCTGGAGCGCGCCTGCGAGGTGATTCCGCCGCAACGGCTGTGGGTCAATCCGGACTGCGGGCTGAAGACGCGCGCCTGGCCCGAAACCGAAGCCGCGCTGGCCAATATGGTTGCCGCCGCGCGCAGCCTGCGCGAGCAGATCGGCAAGGACAGCGCGACCACGTGGCAGCGCGCCACCCGTCGCACTGGCCTGGGCGGGCATGCACACCATGGCGCGGCGCACGCGGCGGGTTGCGTCGATTGCGCCAGCCAGGCGGCCTGATTCGAGCCCTGTCGAGCCAGGCCAAGCCCTACCCGGCCAACGGGCCGGCATGCATCGCATGCTGGCCCGTTGGCCGTCTTGCTTCCCCTTGCGCGCAAGCGGCAAAACGCCGCACTGCGCCCGCCAGAAGTCCTTGGACGCACGTTGCGGCACTGTGTCACATAGCGCACGTCACGTACCCTTTCGTATCGTACGCGGCTATCCAAGCACGGTTAAAAGGCGCGGCCCAAAGCAGGTCCAGCGCCACAAGGGAAATCATGACTCGAGCCAGACACTGGACGCAGCGCGCCGCCGCCCTGCCCGCCGCCGCCCTCACCACATTCACTACCGCCGCCCTGGCACAGGCCACCGGGCCCGCCCCACCCGATGCGGCTGTCACGTTGCCCACCGCGACCGTGACGGCCAAGGCCCCCGGCTCGCTCACCGCGCCGAACGTGCAGCAGCAAAAACAGGCACTGGAGCGGACGGCCGGCTCGGTCGGCTTCGTCGACGCCGCGTCCTATAGCGATACCTACGCCAGCAACCTGCGCGACGTGCTCAAGGACGCCCCCGGCGTGTATGTGCAGGAGCGCTACGGCCAGGAGCTGCGCCTGTCGATCCGCGGCTCGGGCGTTGCGCGCGGCTATCATGCGCGCGGCCTGGATATCCTGCAGGACGGCATTCCCACGAACTTTGCCGACGGCAGCGGCGACTACTACCAGATCGACCCGCTCGGCCTGAGCGCGGCCGAAATCTACAAGGGCGGCAACGGGCTGGCTTACGGCACCACCACGCTGGGCGGCGCGATCAACTTCACCACGCCAACCGCGCTCACCGCCGATGCGCCCAACCAGGTGCGCATCGATGGCGGCAGCTTTGGCACGGCACGCGCCAGCGGCCAGGTCTCGCGCCAGATCGGCGCGTTCGACTTCCTGGCCAACCTGAGCGTCAACCACTCTGACGGATTCCGAGCGCATGAGCGCGGCCAGTACGAGCAGTTCAACGCCAACTTCGGCTATCGGTTCAGCGCGGCGGTGGAAACCCGTTTTTACCTGGGCGCCTATATCGTCGACCAGCAACTACCCGGCGCGCTGTCGCTCAACGATGCGCTGAACTATCCGAAGAAGGCGGCGCCGGCCGCGCTGGCCGGCGACCAGGCGCGCAACACGCGCACCGAGCGCGTGGCCAATGTCACTACCGTCAAGCTCGACAGCGGCCAGCTCGATTTCGGCACCTGGGTCATCCACAAGAGCCTGTATCACCCGATCTTCCAGGTCATCGACCAGGACTACTGGACCTATGGCTTCGCGCCGCGCTACACCGGCACGCAAACCATCAGCGGCCTGCGCAACCAGCTCATCGTCGGTGCGCGCTTTTTCGGCGGCAACAACGATGCGCGCCAGTACGTCAACAACGCCGGCAACCGCGGCGCGCAGACGCTCAATGCCGCGCAGGATGCGTACAACTATGAGGCCTATCTCGAAGACCGCCTTTACGTGACCCCGACCGTCGCGCTGATGGCCGGCGCCAAGGCCTACCGCAATGTGCGCCGCTATCAAGACTATGGCGGTCTGCCGGCTAATCCCACGGCCAAGTCCGACAGCGCCACCTACAGCGGCGTGAACCCGAAGTTCGGCGTGCTGTGGGAGCCGGTGCAAGACGTGCAGGCATTTGCCGACATCACGCGCAGCGCGGACGTACCCGACTTCACGGACCTGAGCCAGACCATGGCCACCACCACCCGATTCGTGCCGCTGAGCGCGCAACGCGGCTGGACGCTGGAGCTGGGCACGCGGGGCAAGCGCGAACGCTTCTCCTGGGACGTGACGGCCTATCGCTCGCTGGTGCGCGACCAGTTGCTGCAATACACCACCAACCCGAATATCCCGGCCGCCACCTTCAACGCCAACCGCACCACGCTGCAAGGCGTGGAACTGGGCGTCTCCGGCGACGTGCTGCAGAACCTGTTTGGCTCGGGCGACAAGCTCACGCTGTCGCAACTCTGGAACTACAGCGACTTCCGCTTCGACAACGATCCGCAGTACCGCAACAACCGCATCGCCGGCGTGCCCGAGCACGTGCTGCGCACCACCGTTGCCTACAGCCGCACGGCCGGGCTGCGGGTTGCCGGGACCATCGACTGGGTGCCGGGCGGCGCCTATGTAGACTACGCCAACACGCTGCGCACACCTGGCTACGTGCTGTTTGGCCTGCAGGCCAGCTACGAATTCCAGCGCGGCGTGACGGTGTTCCTGGATGCGCGCAATCTCGGCAACAAGCGCTATGTGAGCGACTTCAGCACCGTGGCCGACGCGCGGACAGCCAACACGGCCGTGTTCTATCCCGGTTCGGGCCGCGCGCTTTACGCCGGCGTCAAATACAAGTTCTGAGCCCGCGCGTTGTCATGAAAAAACCCGCCTCGGCGGGTTTTTTCAGGCTGCTGACAAACCTGATGCACAAGCCGAAACCGCCGAACAGGCCAAAGCCGCGCGCCATGACGACGGCTGTCTCTCCCTCTCCCCTCAGGGGTAGAGGGGAGCACGGCAACGCAGATCCGGCTTTGTCAGCAATCTGAACCCGCCTCGGCGGGTTTTTTTCATCTCGGCGCGGGGCTGAGACCGGCCATCACTGCGCCCTGTGCACCGGCGGCGCGTTCCACGTGCCATCCAGCATCGCCTGCCGGGGCCAATACACCCGCATCATCAGGTTGAAGGCATCCGGCGGCGCCGGCAGCCAGTTGGCCACCCGTTTGCCCGCCGGGCGCGCGTTCTGGATATAGATATCGAGCGAGCCATCCCGGTTGTAGCGCAGCCGGTCACGATCGCCGATTGCGTAGCGGTTGAGCGGATTGGCCACAAATGCCTGCTTGTCGTTGTAGAGCGTCAGCGACCAGAAGGCCTCGCTCGGCGGCATCTGGCCCTTGTTGAAATGCAGCACATAGCGATTCGCGCCATTCAGCGGCTTGCCAGCGGCGTCGACACGCGTGCTGGGATACAGGGCGTCCGCCGGCAGGTTGGCGCCAAGCCCGACCCAGGCCACCAGCGCGCGCTTACCGTAGGCCGTGCCATAGTTGCCGAGGTCCCGGTGCACGGTCCATTTGCCGTCCCCGTCGCTGCCGCCGCGCTTGGCCATGGCCACGATGCCCGCCAGAGCCGTGGTGGCCCCCTCCTGCACCGCATGGGCCGTCGATGGCTCCAGCGCGGTCACGGAGAAGGGCATGCCCGGAACGATCCCGAGCTTCTTGATCGCTTCCACCATGGCCGCATCGGCCGCTGCCGGAGGATTGGCCGGCAGCAGTTCGGCGAAACGGGTGAAAAATGCCTGCGCGTCCATCGCCGCCACCTGCTCAACGGGCGGCGTTTCCAGATCCACGGGAACCGCTTCGGGCAGCATCGCCTGGGCGGGCTTGGGCCGCGCCTTGCCGCCGCGCTGCGAGGCCAAGAGCGGTGCCAGGCGATACTGGTCCTGCAAGCGGCGAACCGCCGCGTAGTCCTGCTTGCCATTGGTTTGGGTGCGGCCGATCAGCCACACCGTCTCGGTCGGCGAGCGGATTTCCGTGACACCTGGCGGCAAGGTGCCACTCCACATCGGACCCGTTACGGCGTAGACCGCTGTCTTGGTGCCTGCGGTGCGCTTGCCCGGCGTCGCGAAGACATTGGTCCAGGCGTCCATCAGCGGCATCAGGTAATAGCGCCCGTGCGTATCGGGCAGCGAGAGAATCACCGGGCCGCAGGACAAATCCAGCCATGCCGTTGAGTAAAGGGTATCGGCATTCGGGCTGACCACGTCGGTGAAGGTGGCGTCCGGAAAACTACGCTTATGCGAGAAGGTATTGGCCGGCACGCGCGCGGTCATGACCTCACGCGTGACATCCATCAGCACCAGCGGATAGGCGTAGACAAAAATCTGGGCAGATAACGCCTTGATCGCCCCGTCGGGCGGCGGCGAGGCTGGCTGCGGCACCGCGGAACTTTGCGGGTCCGCGGCGCAGGCAGACAACAGCAGACCGAGCGCAAGCGCGCTCGCAATTCGGCGTAGCGAAATAATCATGACCCCGGTTCCTCGTCGGAATGGCCACCTTCCATGCGCTTTTCGCCGACGAACGAGCGACATCGCTACACAGAGGCGCGTCTATTTTCCCCAGGCGATGATGTTCCCGGCAACCGAAGTTGTCAAATACGCCGGAAGGCCCGCATGCGGAGCGACTCGGATTGTGCCGTCTGGCGGATCTGCAAGCAGTTTTGTCCGTTCGGTAACGCTCTGAAGCCGTAGATTCATAGCACCGGACATGGAACCGCCCGCGTTTCCTTCCCAGGCAACACCGATCGATGCCAGCCGCGGCCTGCGCTAGATCATCAGGAGGAAGGCCGGCAGCGCGGGCCACACCTCGTCCGGTAGCGGCGGGCCATTTGTGGCCGGCCGCAACATATCGCCTCCTTCCCGGCCTTGGACTGGGCGGAACAGGGCGGTAAGCGGAGCAACATGCGATGCGTGACTACGACATCGACGCCCAGCCGCCCGGGCTCCAGGTATTCGAAGGCGTCGTGACTCGACATCTGCTCGACGAGATCAACGCGGCAATCGACGCCAGCCGGGAAACGTGGCGGCCGGCAGATGGCCGCCGCGCCACGCAGGCAGCAGCGCACTTTGCAGACATGCTGCGGCAAAACGAGAGCTTTGCGCTGGCGGAGCGGCAGGCCTGCGAGATCTCGAGACGATGGGCGCGCAAGGCCGGGTGGGAACTCAACGGCGAGCCGCCACTGTGCGTGCTGCGCTGTGTCAATAGCGGCTTGCCCGCCCAGAGTCACTTGCGGCACTATGACTCCCATATCCTGACGCTGCTGGTTCCACTGCAGGAGGCGCAGGCCACCCAGGAAAACGGGGACCTGATCATCTACCGGCACCAACGCCATGCGGTGACGGCCATGTCGAACATCGCTGCGAAGATCCGGCTGATCCTGTTGCGCAACCTGCCTTTCGTGGTGCGCCGCGCGCAGACCTTCCGCCATCTTGCCGAGCACAGGTGCGACCGCATCGCCTGCGTGCCGAGCAATGTCTATGCGTTCAACGGCTTCCTTACGCTGCATGCCAACCTGCATGCCGAAACTGGCGAGCGCCGTTCATTGATCGTCCACTACTATGACCCCGGACTGACCGCAGGGCTCAGCATGGTGCCGCGCGCATGGCGCGCGTTCCGCGATTGGCTGCTCGACACGTTCCAGCACACCAGGCCGCGGGCCTGAGCCACGCCCACCTCTCATCCCCCATCGGTTCCGCTTGGGCGCCCGGATCATTTCGCCGATACTGGGTAAGCGGGTCGTAGCCCCGGCGGCGCCAGACTGCGAATTGCTTCTACACGATGGATGGGACCGTCATGGCAACTGGCAGCGCGATGCTGGGCAAACACCCCGATCTGTCAGATGCGCAGGTCTATCTCTTCGCCTTTACCCTCGGCTGCACCACCGGCGTGGACTTCGTGGCGTCATCCATGATGGGCGTCGCGGGCACCCATATCCGGGGCGGCATTCACGCCTCGCCAGAGGATTTTCTCTGGAGCCTCACGTCTTATGCCGCTGCGGCCACCGTCGCCAACCTGGTGCTGCGGCGCATCGCGCAGGACATCAGCTATCGCGGATTTACGCTGCTCGGCCTGGTCATCGCCACCGTGGGCGCCGCGCTGTGCGCCGGCTGCAATACGTCGCTCGAACTGAGCCTGGCGCGCGCCGTGCAAGGTTTGGGCGCGGGCGGCCTGTTCACCGCGTCGCGCATCATCATCCAGCTGGCAGCGGCCCGCGAGGAGCGCCGGCCCCTCTTCCTGGGCTTCAATGCCGGCGGCATGGGCCTGGCGGCACTGGCCCCATGGATTACCGCGGTGCTGGTGGAGGATGCGAGCTGGCGGATGATCTTCGTGGTGCAGGCCGGGATGTCGGCCGCGGCGATACTGCTGGTGCTGGTCTCCTATCCGCGCCGGGTCGCGGCCTCGCTGGCACCGTGGGAGGTGGATGTCGGCGGCATGGATTGGGTGACCGTGATCTTGCTGGGCGCGGGCGCGCTGGTGCTGCTGCACGGCCTGGGCGACCTGCGCTTCTATGAGTTGGCGAACTCGCCGTCGGTAGCGATCACCCCGATCGTCGGGCTGGCGCTCGTGGCATGCGTCTTCGTCCACCAGCATCGCCACCCCGATCCCTGGCTCAATCCCAAGCTGCTGTTCGGCCGCCGCTACCTGGTCGGCCTGGGCTTCTACACCTTGTATTACTTCCTCAATGGGCTATGGGGCTATGTGGTGCCCACCACGCTGCAGTCCGGGCTGGGCTTCAGCTTCCAGACCGCCGGCAAGGTGCTCACCATCACCGGGCTGATCGGCTTCGCGGGCCTGTGCGCATTTACCTACGCCGGTACCCGGCTGACGGGACAGCGCCGCTACATCGCCCTGGGGTACTTCATGTTTGCCGGCGCGGCCTGGCTGCTGAGCCAGCGAATGATGCCGGGGGCCTCCATGGCCGTCCTGCTGCCGGCCCTGACCCTGCAAAGCCTGACCACGCCCTTCATCCTGGCGCTGGTGGCGGGGCTGACCTATGCGGACTTCAGCGTCGAGGATTTTGCCCACGCCTATCAGTTCAAGAACATCGTGCGCCAGATCGCAACTGCCGGCGGCACTGGCGTGGCGAGCCTGTGGCTTCAGTATGGCGAGGCCATGGCACGCACACAGCTGGTTGCGCGGATTACGCCGTTCGACCTGCCCGATGGTTTTGACGCCGCCACGCTGATGCGCTGGTCGGCGCTGATCGACCAGCAGGCGCAGCTGATTGCGGTGAGCAATCTGTTCGCGCTGCTGGCAGTGGCGTGCGTGGGCGTGGCGCTGGTCGCAGTGGCGCAGCGCGCGCTGCGTTAAGCCGTGTCAAAGGGGGGATCGGAGGACTCGGCGAGGCACGGAATTGCGACGTGGATATGGATGCCGCACCGGTAAAAATCCCCCAAAGTGGCGGGATTGTGAGCAAACGAATGGGCTCTACAATGCGGGTGCGAGGCATATGCCTCGCCAGGCGAGCCGCACAGGAAGCACAATCATGACGCTTTACCTACTCGGATTCCTATTCTTCGAAGCCTTGTGGTTCTTCCCGTTCAGGAAGGTATTCAAGGCGGCCCATTTTGGTGCGTCCTACGCGTATCTGGCGCTGCTACCGTTCATCGGGCCGCTGCTGTGCATCTGGATTCTCGCGTCACGCCCCTGGCCACTGAAGACCAAGCTGGTCCGCTCGTTCTCGCAGGCGTAGCGCGAGCCGGGGTCCTCGTGACCCGCTCAGAAGTCGTGGTCCCCCAGCATGACGGGGTTAAGAGATGGGTCCGCAGACCACTTCTGCAAGGCCGCTTCCTGGATGCGGTCGAGATTGCGCTCGAAAATGTCCAGGTGGCTGCCAATCTGGCCCTGGGCCAGTTCGTCCAACGCCGAGCGCGACACGAAGCCGCTGCTGTCCACGCCGTTTGCCACAATGGAAAAGCCGATTTGCTCGCCATCTTCGGACGGGGCCGGATTGAGTATCAGGAAGGCAGTCGACATAGTTAGCTCACTTTGATTCAGAGGCAGGATCGTAGCATGAGCGATCCCGCGCGATTCGACCGGGCAGCTAGTGTCCCGTTCCGCTGATTCGTTCGCAAAGTCTGTTGAGCTTGGGGCAGGAATTGTAGGTTGGGGGAAGTGTGCGATGTGTATTGCTTGTAGCCCGCTGACGCGGGTTTTGGCGCTTGCTGGGCGGGGTTTTCATGCTTCTAGCTGCTGATGCAGAATAGCGTGAGTGGGCGGTGTTTTAGTGCTTCTAGCTGCTGGCGCGGCTAATTTAGAAGCATGAAAACCCCGCCCTAAAGAGACACCGCCGCGTCAGCGGGCTGCCGCCGCAAGCCATCACGCCACCCGCCTTCGCCGCGCAGGTCAAGGCGGACTACCTGCGCTGGAGCGAGTTCATCAAGGCGATCGGCTTCACCATCGATGCTTAGCCTGCAGCGCAGCGACTGGCGCGCACCGCGTCAGAGCCGCGCGGCAGCCGCCGTGAGCCAGGCCGCGGTCTGGTCGGGAATCGTGACCGGCAGCATATGGCCGCCGGGGACAAGTTCGAGATCCAGCGCCGGCAGCTTGTCCTTCATCGCCTTGCCCTGGGCCTGCCAGTCGAGCACGGCATCCCCGGTCCCGTACAGGATGCTGATCGGCAAGGCCAGCGAGGCATAGCGCTGCGCCATGGACGGCAGGTCCTCCTCCACGCTGACCATATCTGTCGAAGTGGCATAGAAGCTGCGCGGCCTCAGGCTGAGAAGGCCGCCGCCCACGGTGCCGAAATCGTGCGGCGGCCGGTCGGGGCTGAAGACCAGTTCGACCATGGCCTTGCCACGCAGGATAGACCGGGGGATCGCCCACGTCCACGCGATCACGCGGCGCATCGTGGCCGAGGAAATCGACAGCGCGCGGAACATCGGCGGCACGCCTTCCACCGGATGCGTCAGCGGGGCAATCAACGCCAGCCCGCCGACCGTGCCGGGATGATCGAGCGCAACGCCAAGCGCCACCGCGCCGCCCAGGGAGTGCCCGACCAACAGCGGATTCTGCAGGCCTAGCGCACGGATGAACTTGGCCACGACCGTGCTCTGCACGCTCAGGCGAGCCGACATCGCCGGTGGCCTGGTCGAATGGCCCGAGCCGGGCCGGTCGACCAGGATCACGCGGAACCGGCTGGTCAGCTTCCCCAGCAATGCGTAGGAAAAATTGCCGGTCTGCCCCCCGAGCCCATGGACCATCACGATGACCGGGCCCTCGCCCTTGTCGATGTAATGGAGTCGGGCGCCATCGATCTCGATGAACTTCCCCTTGGGCGGCAGCGCTTTTTCCACCTTGCGCGCAATCAGGCCGGAGAATGCCACCAACCCAAGCAGAACGACAGTGCCCACGACGATGCAGGCAATCAATATGGTCATTGCGTATGTACCTTAATCCTTAACGTTTAGCCTTACGGTCAACCATTAACCGTTCATTATCCGTTAGCCATTCACCGAGGCAGCGGCGCCGGCACGGCCGAACGCCATCTCGCTGTCTTCCACCTTGCCGAACTTCAGGGCCATCAGGTCGAACAGGTAGTTCTGATGTACCTTCCATGGCCGCCTGGCGCCTTGCTTGGGCAAGATGTTGCTGGCCCGCTGGACATAGCCGGAGCTCAGCGAGAGCGAAGGCTCTTCATCGGAGGCCGGATCCGTGCGGCGCGGCGCGCACCAGGCATGGCCCTTCGCGTCCATATGATTGATCAGGCGGCACACGTAGGTCGACGAGAGCTCCGCCTTCAGCGTCCAGGAGGCGTTGACATAGCCCATGGCGACCGCCAGGTTAGGCATATCGCTATACATCATGCCTTTGTACATGAAAGCCTGTGCCGGGTTCATCGGGGTGCCGTCCACCTCAATCTTCATCCCGCCGGCCACCTTTAATTGAAGCCCGGTGGCCGTGACGATGACATCCGCGTCGAGCCGCTCGCCGGAACGCAACAGCAGGCCGCTTTCGGTGAACGACTCGATCTGGTCGGTGACCACCGAAGCCTTGCCTGAGCGGATGGACTTGAACAGATCCGAGTCAGGCACAAGACAGAGCCGCTGGTCCCATGGCTTGTAAGACGGCGTGAAATGCTTGTCGATATCGTAGTCCGGGCCGAGTTGCGCGCGCACCCCCTTGAGGATCTTGCTCTTGACCAGGTCCGGCTTTTTGCGGGAGAGGTTGTAGAAGTAGATGCTCAGCAGCACGTTCTTCCAGCGCGTGACGCGATGCGCCATCGCCGCCGGCAGCCGCCGCTGCAACCATGCGGAGACAGCATCGCTGGATGGGCGCGCCACGATGTACGTTGGCGAACGTTGCAGCATGGTCACATGGGCCGCCCGCTCGGCCATCGCCGGCAGCAGCGTGACAGCCGTGGCACCGCTACCGATCACGACCACGCGCTTGCCGTCGTAGGCCAGGTCGGCCGGCCAGTGCTGAGGGTGCACCACACGGCCATTGAATTGCTCCATGCCCGGCCACCCAGGCATATAGCCGTCCGCATAATCGTAGTAGCCGCTGCACAGGTAGAGAAAACTGCAGGTAAAACGGGCAGGCGTGCCTTGCGGGCCTACCGTGGCATCGACCGTCCACCGTGCGGTCTCGGAAGACCACGACGCACGCGACGCGCGGTGGCCGAAGCGGATGTGCCGCTCGATGCCGAATTGCTTCGCCGTGCCACGGATGTACTCAAGGATCGAGTCACCATCGGCAATCGATTTTTCGCTTCGCCACGGGCGGAAACTGAAGCCCAGGGTGTACATGTCCGAGTCGGACCGCACGCCGGGGTAGCGAAACAGATCCCACGTGCCACCGATTGCGTCGCGTCCTTCCAGGATCGCGTAGGTCTTGCCCGGGCAACTGGTCTGCAGGTGGTAGCCAGCGCAAATGCCGGAGAGCCCCGCCCCGACCACCAGTACATCGACGTGCTGCGCCGCCGCTTCCCCTTGCGCCGGCTCGTCCTGGCGCCCTGCCGCCGCCGTGCCGGCGTGAACTTCGGGATGCGGGTGCTCCGCATTGCCTGATAGCATCGATTGTCTCCTGTTGGCCAAACCGAGCCGGCGCTTGCCGCGTCGCATTCTCACGGTGCATCCGTGCTGTCTTCAGACTAGACTAGGGTGTTCACCCTAATTAATCAACCGGGATTGCCAAAACTAGGGCTTACCCCTAATCATCCACCGTGTGAACATGCAGATAACGGAACATGCAGGGAGTTACCGACCATGACGGTGCAAGGCGCGCCAACCCGGCGCCCCAAGACGCGCGAGCGCATCCTTGACGCTTGCCTGAGCCTGTTCAACGAGCGCGGGCCGGTCGTCGTGACCACTGCGGAGATCGCCTCGGCGGTCGGCATCCAGGAAGGGAATCTCTACTATCACTTTCACCGCAAGGAACAGATCCTCGAAGCCCTGTTCGATGACTTCGAGCGGGCGCTGCGCGACACCTCGGTCGCGGATCTGGCGCAAGGCGATGCACCGGACCGTTTCGCGGGCTACCTGAGCGGCTGGTTCAACCTGATGTGGGAGTGGCGCTTCTTCTATCGCGACGCGGCGTCCATCCGCAGCCTGGCGCCAACCCTGAGGTTGCGCACCGAAGCGCTGGCCAACGACGGACAGCGCGATGTCCGTCGCGTGTTCGGCGCCATGCAAGCGCAAGGATTGCTGCGCGCCACGCCCGAACAGCTTGACCAACTGGTCGTCAACACGTGGATCGTGTCCACCTACTGGATCGACTACCTGCGGTCCCGCCACGGCATCGATGCCATCAAGCGCGAGCACATCAACTGGGGCGCATCGCAGGTCATGAGCCTGTTCTCGCCCTTCCTCACGCAGGCCGGCACAGGCTTGCTGAATATCCAGCCAAGCGAAGGCTGATGCAGCGCGCAGCCATCGCCATTGACGACAGGCAAGGACGCCAAATGCTCCTAAGGTAAGTGTTGGCCCCCTCCTGCGCAATGGCGGCAGCTGGGGTTCTTTGAGTCACTTACCGGAGAGGAACATGTCAGTGACGCTCAGGTATTGGTCAGAAGACGGCGATGAGGAAACCGTCAATGTATCGTCCGCTCAACTCCTGTCCCAGATTGCACCCCAACCCACTTCGCGATCGCAGAAGCCGCCACCGGCCACTGAAGAAAAGCCGATCAAGTGGACCATCCCCGACGACCCGCCGGGTGATTTCGCCTAGCGCACAACTGTAAGGCGACAAAGCAAAAAGCCCGTGCGGCTTGAACCGGACGGGCTTTTGGAATTTGGTTGCGGGGGCAGGACTTGAACCTGCGACCTTCGGGTTATGAGCCCGACGAGCTGCCAACTGCTCCACCCCGCGAAAGAGAATATACGCGGATTGGCGGCATCTGGATAGTCCTAATACAAAAAGAACTGAAAAGTGCTAGGGCCCGTTCTTTTGGCATGGGACGACTGCTGCTCCATTTACGCTCGCGAGTGCACGCAGCCGCTTTGGCGCCACTCAGCTATTTCCATCTATCCACTGTTTCGCCCACTCGTAAGCCGCGATTTTTGCGTCGGCTGGCGTGGCGTGATTGCGGCCGATGGACTTGGAATCCTGCACCACCGCCCCGTCCTCCCAGATCGCGCATGACGCGATGTGCAAACCGTCCTTGATCGTCTTGCAGAAGACGTGGACTACGTACCCCTTGTACTCCGTGATGCCGCTTTCCATCTGTGTCCTGGCTCCCCTGCACGCTGCTCATCGAAATCTCGCTGGATCCTAGCACGCGCAGGGCTTTTCATTCACGTCAGGGCCGGTGTCCCTCGATACGCGGAATGCCAAATGTCATTTTTTGCAAAAATGACGGATTAACCCCACCGTCGGGGGGAGGTGCTGTCAGCGTCTCTTCCTGTAACCTTCACGCCCAGCGTGGCCAGGGACTCGAAAACCCGCTGTGTCTACAGATAATAATGAAAGGGAAAACCAATGAATATTCTAGGCGAATCCAGGTCGGGAATGAATCGCCGCATCCTGCTAACGCCCGCAGTTGCAGCGATTACGCTCGCTGTATTGAGCGCGTGCGGTGGGGGTGGAGACGGCGGCACGGCGGCTAGCCCGGCTGCCAAGGTGACGCTGCAAGGCACGGCAGCCAGCGGCGCCTTTATGGCAAATGCCCTGGTCACCGTCTATGACGCCGACGGAAAAGTCGTGGGCAGCAGCACCGCGGATGGCAGTGGCCATTTTGAATTCGATGTCGCCGCCTTCCGTGCACCGTTCGCGGTTGTCGCTACGGGCAGCAGCGGGGGCGACCAGTTGACCTACGTCTCGGTGCTGGCGACCAAGCCAACCAATGGCTCGGCCACTGTCAACGTGACGCCGCTGACGACCGCCGTTGCGGCGTTGCTGGTTGGTGGCGACCCCCTCGACCTGACGAAGTCGTCGGTGCTTGGCAGCAAGGCAAGCAACGCCCAGGTACAGCAAA
Source organism: Cupriavidus sp. CuC1 (assembly GCF_044627735.1). Classification (NCBI taxonomy): domain Bacteria; kingdom Pseudomonadati; phylum Pseudomonadota; class Betaproteobacteria; order Burkholderiales; family Burkholderiaceae; genus Cupriavidus; species Cupriavidus sp. CuC1. Next base: position 21,307 of record NZ_JBIUHC010000156.1, read on the forward strand.
TCGTCGGTTTGCTGCGCTCCGTGCTTGCCAATGTCACGAGCGATGCGGGGCTGGACCCCACCGCCTTCGACCCGATTTCCACGCCGCTCAGCAAGCAGGGGGAAGGCGCCGATAGCGTCCTCGACGTCATCCGGGTCACGCTGACCGCGAGCGGTGCAAAGCTGACGAGCACCGGCTCCGTGGTAAGCGGCAACAATGCCGCGCACGAAGTCCTCCTGACGGCGGACTCGCTGGTGTCTCCTCCGCCGGCGTTGCCCAAGCCCGAAGTCAAGACCAACGCCGCGACGTTCGAAGGCATCCGTGCCGCCCTTCAGGCCTGTTTTGCGCTGGATCCCGCCGCCCGTGCGGATGGCACCAGCGTGCTTGGCGCTTGCAGCACCGCATTCTCGAGCGATTACCTGAACAACAGCTACACCGCTCGCGACGACCTGATTACCCTGTTGAATGCGAGCGACATGAAGGGCGCGAAGTTCGAGGCGCCGGTTGTCCTGTTCAATTCGACCAATGCCCAGAACCAGGCTACCGCGCTGGTACGCCTGCCCTTCGTTCGCACCGACAAATCCACCGACCACATCACGCGCCTTGTCACCAATCGCGCGCCCACTGGCTGGCAGTTGACGGGCAACCAGCGCAGCTACGAAGCCGCGGTCACGCGGCGAATCAGCAAGGTCACCGAGCTGAATCCGCAATCGGCGCAGGGAATCGTATCGCGCTATGAGAGTTCGCTGCGCTTTCTGTTCAACCCCGCCAGAGGTTCGGGCACGAATGTGCAACTGGTAAGGGTGACGGGCCCGGGATTGCCGGATGCAGGCGTCACCCTGTCCCGCTCGCGCGTTTGCGGCAGCTACAGCAACCTGGTGGTACAGAATCAGGCCGGATCGCTGACCTACGCGGCTGACGATCCTGTGTCGCCGAACCAGACCATCAGCAACAGCGGGCAATCGAGCAGCACCGTGGTCCTGGCGGCCACGGCGATCGATAGGAGCCAGGCAGTGAAATGGGGCGGGCTGTCCAGCGGTGGCAACACGTACCTGTCTGCTGCCCTGCCCGACTCCGCCATCGAGAGCCTTCCGGCCCATGGCCGCTACAAGTTCGAGGTGTGGAACCGCAACCTCGACTACAGCTACAAGACCAGCCTGGCAGCGCCGGACGATACGTTCTACGTGACTACGTCCGGCAGCGTGCTCACGCCGTCGGTACTGGCGCGGCAGACCTGGAACAGCATCGACGCAGGCAGCCTGGACTTTGTCACCACGGGCGGCAGCAAGACTGCCGTGCAGTCCGCCACGCGGATCAGCTGGACGCAAAACGCGGAGCCTGTCGACCGTGCCCTGGCGTTTGGCTCCCTGCAGAGCGCGGTGCCACTGCCGGAGCGTGTGCTGATTCAAGGGTTGCCTGTAGCGCGGTCCGCTCGCAGCGATACGGTCAGTGCAGCCAATTCTGCTTCCAGCGCACTGACGTCGTGCAGCACTGCCGTGTTTCCGGCCTTTGGCCTGGCGGGCGACCAGCGTACCGTTGAAATCCGATCCACCACCGCGGACGACACGCAGAAGTTCGTGCGCATTGTTGGTACGGTGCGGTAACTGAAACGCTAACCGAAATGCTGTCGCAGCTGGCAATGGTCAGTTGCGATAGCGCTTAGGGAGGGCCGGCATTCGCCGGCCTTTTTTATTGCGGATGAGCAGGTCATATTGCTTTCGAAATCGCCGCCGCAAAAGCAAAACCCCCCAGTACTTTCGTACTGGGGGGTTTCAAGGGAGAGCCTGGCGATTACCTACTTTCACACGGG
>NZ_JBIUHC010000157.1:0-23013 GCF_044627735.1 Cupriavidus sp. CuC1
ATTACCCCAAACACACCACAGCCCGGCACAGTAAATTCATGAAGCCAGGTGACGCAAAGTCATTGACACGTTCCGTACTGCGACCAGGGCGATGCATCGCCGAGCCAGGAGTTTAGCGTTCATGTTCGTCTCCACTATGGTGTCTCTTTCTCGATCGTCAGGACCTTTGCAGGTATCTCTCACTTGCACGCGCGCAAACACGTGACTGTCTACGCGGGATTCTTGGGCGGCGCCTTCCTTTTTGCAACCGAGAAGATATGCATAACGTTTAGATCTTCTGCATCGCGGCTCGCGGACTGGACAGAAGGACACCGCCATTGCTCACCGGTAAGCGGCAGAACCAGCTGCAAGCAAGCCACGCGAGGTCCGCGGAACATCATTCTTGTTTGCGTTTTCGGGAACCCATCGCAGTTGTCCCGGAAAGGTCCCCTGATATAGTGCGCTCCACAAGCGACCAATACGCGTGGGCGCCCTCTGGACGATCAACTGACAGCCCACAGGTGGCTCGCATTTCCGGGCCGAATTCTGACAACCCGGCGGTGAGACTCACCATCATGTAATGAAACAGGATCGGCTCAACTGGCGGCAGCAATCCCTCTGCCTGCGCAGCCTTGATTTTTGGCAGCAACCGGTCGATGAGGGGCGTCAGCACGTTCTCCGCAACCCAATGCAGGCGAGGACTGTCGGTCGTCGCCTCCTGGCGCATAAAGCGATGGAACTCCGGGTAAGTCGCCGTGTGCCGAAACAAAGCCCGATACTCGGCCAGAAGGCGCTCCAGCGGCGGCGCCAAGCTAGCCTCCTGACGGGTCTGCTCGTCCCATTCTTTCCGGATTCTCTCGAACGTGCCTTCGGCGATAGGTAATCTCCAGGACACCACCACAGAGCCTAGGCTCAGCGCCTTTCATTCGCTCAATGACGCTCTCGGTGAGTTCGGGAAAATGTCTTCCATTGGTCCTCCCATTTTCAGTGAGATGGCCTGCGACCGTGATCCCATTGCGCAACAGAAGTCGTGCGCCGGAGATGACGTTCATCTCCTCTGACCACCCCTCACTAATTTGTACGATAGTACAGTTTAGTGACTTTTGCAAGCGGCGGATGCCGCTGCTTTTTGCTCATCTTGCAAGACCTGGTGCCACGGCACGCCGCCGCGGAGCGGCGCAACGAACCTCGCACGCGGACCATGCACAACCTCCTTGAGACACACGTCTCTTGCAAATGGATGCGAGCGAGCCCCCTGGGTTCAGAATTTATGGCGAATACCGACCATAGCACCCGTCTGATTCACTCCCGCTGACGGGAGCGACACCGTGCCAATAGCGCCTCCGTCGATCGTGAACGATGCGTCGCGCTGGTTGAATATGCGTCCCGCCGTGATGTACACGGCCGAGCGCTTGGACAGCGAGTACATCGCGCGTGCAGCGATGACGGATCCGCCGGTGGAGCTCCCCTTCACGGTCACACGCCCATACTGCACATCAAGTGCGATTTGCGGTTGAGGAAGGTAGGTTGCTCCCAGCCACCAATAGTTGCTGCTTGGAGTGGCGGATCCCTGATTATTTCGGTGGAGAAATCCCCCGCCGACGGTTGCCGTGCCGAACTTCACATAGCCGTTGATGACACCACGGGTATCGGTCTGTGAGCTCCGAGGTAGCGCGGAACCAGCGCCACCCCCACCATAGTTGCGGTCGATAGCGGTCGCCACACCCCAGCTCGCCGCTTCGTACTTCAACATTGCCGACATCGCCTTACAGGCCCGATAGTCTGAGGGCGATTCGCCCGCGCATCCCCCAGCAACCGCTGGCGCCACCGCGTCACGCCCAAACGAATAGGTGGCGCCAAACGTGAACCCGGAAAACGTGACGGTGTAATCAATGGCGTTGTCAACGCGTGCTGCCGTCAGATAGGTATCGAGCAAACCGGCCGCAAAAATATTGGGGGCCAGCGTGTCACCGATCAAAGACCAATAGATTTGCGAATACAGACGGCCGAGGGTCACTGCTCCCCATGGTCCGAAAAGCCCTACGTACGCCTGCCTTCCGAACAAACGACCACCTTGGTTCAGAGTGCCTTGGGGCGGCGCGAACCCCGACTCCAATACAAAAATCGAGTTCAAGCCGCCACCCAGACTCTCGATACCACGCAGACCCCACCTTGAAGGCAACGCTCCCGTAAGCGACGGCATGCGGACCGTACTGTCCTTCTTAGAGCCAACGTTGCTCACGTACTCGACCCCGGTGTCGATGAGGCCATAGAGGGTCATCCCTGGTGCCTGCGCAGCGCTCGCGCTTTGCGCTTGCGCGAAGCCGGACGCGAGCGCAGCAAACGCAGTCAGGCCACACCAGACAACGCGCGCGCAGAGTTGATGATTTGGTTGAGCCGATGTTGAATCCATGTTTTTTGTCTCCCTTTGCGTGACTTTTATCTTCCGTAGAAGTCAAATTTGGTATCTCTGCGCATGAGCGCTCGGACAATGGCGCGCAGATGACAGCGAACATCACGCGTGACTGGTTGGGGCGCCTGGACGCGAAGACGCTGCTCATGTCTCCCGACAGACCTTGCAAGCATCGCTACTGCAAATCCTTCGTCGGCAGACGGAGCCGCGAACAACCCAGGGGCAAGCCGTTCTACCGACTCAGGGAAATACAGGTCATCGACGAGTAATGGCCGCGGAGCTACAAAACGCAGCGCCCGCACTCCGCACCGAGATACCGCTCACCGGCGCCTGCGAAGCGGGTACCGCAAGACGGCCCCACACGCGTAGCGATGACTCGTGCCTGTTGACGTGATTGCCACCCGCATCGCGCCGCTCCAGGGCCGCAGGCATGTAGAGCACTCGCCGAAACCAGCCGTGCCGCCGCCGCAAGGTATCTAGCCGTTCCTGCCGCCACGGCGGCCGGTCGCCAGCGCAGCAAGATCGTCGACTGCCTCCGGGAGCCGGTTGCCACGCCACGCGACATGCATATCTGGCCGAACGAGAATCAGGTCGCGCCCATAGACGCAGCGAAGCGCGGAATCCGGGACTACAAGCACATCTAGCGGTGCGCCGAGTACCTCGAAAGCGCAAACGAGTGGCGTCGGATCGCGCTCGCCCGTAACGTCGATCAGCGTGTAGCGGTCCGACCGTAGCCGGTCCTGGATGGCGCTTGCGTCGGCGAGCCACATGTGGGGAAGCCGTGCTCCAGGCCAGGCGGTCGCCTGATAGACGCGCACGTCATGCTGCGGCCCCCCTGGCACATTGTCGATAATGGGCGAGTCTACGTAGCGGTAGCCAAGTTCCGCGCCGATCATCTCGTTCGACTTGCGCTGCTCCACGTTGGCAACGTCGGCAAGATGAGCGCGTGCAGATTCGCCCTCGGGTGTATCGTCCCCGATCTCTGGGCGCACCTCTGCCAGCCAGGCCCGGTAGCCTTGTGAGGCGTAGCGCGACGCGCCGACTACTCGTTCGCCGATCTGTCGCCGTTCAGCTTCATAGGACGCCAGCAATCCGGGACCGCCCCACCCTTCCAGCGTAGCAGCCAACTTCCACGCGAGATCCGTTGCATCGCCGACGCCGGTGTTCATGCCCAGACCGCCCGTCGGGATCACGAGGTGCGCCGCATCGCCCGCAAGGAAAACCCTTCCCTTTCCGTAGCATTCGGCCAGCAGCAGATTCTGCCGCCATTCCGCGCAATACAGCATCTCGTAGGGAAGCGGAACCCCGATGATGCGCTCGAACATCCACCGCATCGCCTCGTCGCTTTCGACGGCAGAGTGGACCGTCCAGTGCCGGGTCGAGTCCTGCATGATCATAAAGGTAGGCGGTCCGCCTGCCACCAGGTAGTGCCGCCCCCGCCCTGGCCCGTTGCCCATCGGCAGCCGCTCGTAGAGCTGCTCGCAAAGAAACAGCCCCTGGCGCAGCCGCGCAATATCCCCCTCGCCCTGCAGGCGGATATCGAGTTGCTTGCGTACGCGACTCGCGCCACCGTCGCAGCCGACGAGATAGGCCGCCCTCAATGTGCTTCGCACACCGTCGGCGTCGCTGACTGCCACCAGAACGCCGGCGGACTGTTCGGTGAAATCCAGAAACGTCGTGCCCCGCATCACGGTGACGGCCGGAATGCGCTCCGCTTCCTCCAGGAGAAGCGGCTCCAGCGTGTACTGCGAGATGAGCTGGTAAGGCTCTAGCGGCAGACTGCCATCCTTGCTCTGGCGTGTGCGTGCCCGAGCCTGCGCCGCAGATGGATAGGGCAAACACAGGATCGGCGGCTCCACCATGGAGCGAATGATCTGGATATCCATGGGGATGTCCTCGGGCATGCCGGCGGCCCTGATCCGGTCCGCAAGGCCAAGCCGGCGAAAGATCTCCATGGTCCGCGCGTTGCAGCGCTCCATCTTCGGCAAAAACTGGGGCTCTGCCTTCTGTTCGATGAGGACACATTCAATGCCGCGCCGGCCAAGATCGATGGCGAGCGTCAGCCCCACCGGCCCGGCTCCAACGATGATGACTTGAGTTTCCACGTACAACCTCCGTCTCCCGCCCCTTCTCTACCGGATGCAGCCAGGGGCTCTGTCTCGATCTGTTTGAATCGCCGTACAGGCGCCTCTAGACGCTTGATCTTGTCCGGCGTTCCGCGATCAGTCGCGCCAATCTTCCGTTCACGATTTCAGCGTTGCACGCATTAATCTTGTAATCGGGCCCCTTGTGCTCTGGCCATGAATGTCACCATGGCCGGATTACGCACTCACGCTGAACGAGGCAGCCACGCTATGCGAGTTATCTACGCAGCTCTATACGAACTCGCCATGCCGGTTGCTGGCCACGTACGAGCACGCGTCAGGCAAGACGCTCCAAGACCTTGCTCGGCAGAAAAGGTAAATCGCGTAAGCGTGTGCCGATCGCATTCGCCACAGCATTCGCCAGCGCGGCGGCCGTCGGGGGGAGCGAACATTCGCCTGCGCCAAGAGAAGGTTCGTCGGGACGGTCCAGCAATACGACGTCGATCGGCGGCACCTCGGCGAAGGTCAAGATCGGATATTCCTGCCAGCCGCGCGAGGTGATTTCCGAACGATTGAACGTGACGCGCTCCCTGAGCGCCCAGCTCAGCGCCTGAACGATGCCACCCTCGATCTGGTTTTTCACGCCGTCAGGATTGATTACGCGGCCCACATCCACTGCAGCAGTCACGTTTGTAACGCTGATGACACCCGTTGCGCGGATAACGTTCACATCGATGACGATTGCTACATACGCCTGAATGCTCTCATAGCGTGAATATGCGAAGCCACGTCCACGCTGCCCATCGCCTTTCACCGCGGGTTGCCAATTGGAACGATTTGCCGCCTCTCGCACCACAGCTATCGCACGCGGATCACTCAGATGCGCCAGGCGGAACGCAACGGGGTCTGCGTTTGCTGCGAGAGCAAGCTCGTCCATGAACGACTCGATCGCGAACACGTTTCCGAAAGCTCCCAACGTGCGCAGCGAGCTGTTGCGCACGGGCGCATCCAGCAGCTGATGGTTGGTCACTTTCCTGCGCGGCAGATCGTAGACTGGCACGGCATTGCGGTCACCGTTACCGTATGGCTGTGGAATACGCGCCGGCGACGACGGTGGAAAAGGTTTAGCGAGGTGCCAGGCGGCGAGCAGATTGACACCGCCGGGTTGGCCTGGCCGCATCGCGTGCGAATTGCTCCATACGTCATAGTTCCAGTCGGCAATCCGGCCGTCTTTAGACAGGGCTGCCTTTGCCTGCATCACCATTGCCGGACCGATCGGCGCCCACGCGAATTCATCATCGCGCATCCATTGAACCTTTACCGGCCGTCCCGCCACCTCGCGGGCGAGCAGCGCTGCATCGAGCGCTACGTCATCAGCGCCATTGTGGCCATAGCAGCCCGCCCCCGGAATGTGCACCACGTCGACCGCGCTTGTGGGCAATTCAAGCACCGTGGCGAGATCGCCGCGTAGCGGAAACACTCCCTGCGTGTGAGACCACACAGTCATGCGCCCATCCTTGAGCAGCGCAACGGAACACGAGGGGCCAAGTGAGGCGTGCGAAAGATAGGGGCGAGAGTAAGTCGCTTCCAGTTGGGTCCCGCCATTTGGTGCAGGGGTATCCTGCCCAGCTACGCTAACCACCGAATCCTCACTCCTCCAGCGAGGCAATGCCTCTTGGAGATGATCCACGTCCGGCAGCGGCACAAAATCTTTGCTCCACTGCGCTGCCTCCATCAATGCACGGCGCGCATTGATCGCTTGCTCTTCCCGCTCCGCTATCACGCCGAGAAAGTTGCCATTGCGAACAACAGTGACTACACCTGGGAGCCGCCTTATCGACGAGTCGTCCACCGAAATCAGCTTTGCGCCAGATCTCGGCGGCCGCACTACACGACCAAACAGCATATTGGGAAGGCGTATATCCTGGACGAACGCCGCGCCACCAGTGAACTTCGCGGGAAAGTCAATGCGAGGCACCGACTTGCCAACCAACTTGTACTCCGATGGGTGCTTTGGGGTGCCCGCTGCAGTCACCTCGCGTGCGAGCAGTTCTCGTTCGTCCCTGACGAAGTCGGCGTAAGTGGCGCGACGGCCATCGGCAACCAGAATCACACCGTTCTCGACCCGAAGATCCGACTGCGACACATTGAAGCGCCGGCAAGCCGCAGCTAGCAGCACGGCTCGCGCTTCAGCTGCGGCAATTCGTAATGCCGCCCCACTCCGCTCGACCGATTGGCTGCCGAAGGTATATCCTTCGTTCGGGCTGCGGGTCGTATCCGCCGATATCATGCGAACACGAGCAAGATCCACATCGAGTTCGTCCGCGGCGATTTGTGAGAGCGCAGTGAGAATGCCCTGACCCAGCTCAGCCTTTCCGGTAAAAATGGTGACTGTGCCTTCGCGGTCGACTCGAATCCAACCGTCGAGCCTGCGGTTGGCACGAAGATCGAGCGGGAGATCGGGCTCGGCCTGCGCAAACTCCGAAAATGGCGCGAGCGAGAACGTCGCGATGACTGCTCCAGCCAGTTTCCCGAACGCGCGCCGGGAAAGTTTGACGGTATTCATCCGCGCAACTCCTCCGCAGCCCGCTGGATTGCGCGGACGATTCGATTGTGTACGCCGCACCGGCATTTCTGGCCGGCCATCTCGCGCCGTATGGTCGCCTCGTCCGGATATGGGCTCCGGTCGAGCAGCGCCTTCGCGGCCATCAGCATCCCGCTCGAGCAATAGCCGCACTGTGCGGCCTGCTCAGCAAGGAAAGCTTTCTGCAATGCGTGAAGTCGTTTGCCCTTACCCAGGCCTTCGATAGTGGTCACTTGAGCCGCGCCTACCGCACCAATGGGAAGAACACATGAGCGCGTCGCTTGGTTGCCGATCAGCACGGTGCAGGCGCCACACTGTGCCTCGCCGCAACCGAATTTTGGACCATTCAACTGGAGGTCGTTGCGCAGCACGTATAGCAGTGGCGTATCTGCTGGTGCCGTCAGAAGGTGACGCTTGCCGTTCACCGCGATCGAAATGCTCATATTGGCTCCTGCCACCTCCGGCACCTGAGTGCTCAGGTATCTGCCGGCATGTCCACTCGAGAATCAAGCTGGATATAGTCGTCATCAATGGTTCAAGATGGGCACCGAGCCGTCATCGGTTCGATTTCCGCCCTTAACACCCGTGAGAACAACCAGCAGGAGACATGCGATTAATGCAGGCACCGCCGCCGCAATAAACAGTGCGGTATTTGACCAGTGCAGCTCAATGAGTTGTCCCGCCACTACAGGACCCACGATCGAACCGGCCCGTCCAATTCCCAGGCTCCAGCCAACCCCGGTTGCCCGAAGCGAAGTTGGATACAGCGTAGCGGTGAGCGCATTGATCGCCGGTTGCCCGCCGACAATGCAGACCCCGCTTATCAATACGACTGCGTAGCGCAAGCCAAGCGACAAGTCAGGGATGCCGACAGCTGCGACCGAAACCGTCCCGATCAGAAAGCCGAGCGTCAGTACACGATAGAAGCCGAAGCGGTCCATCAGCGGCCCCACAAGCAACGCGCCCGCAGTACCTCCGATCTGCAATGAGGTGCCGATGAGCACCGCCGTCGCAGTGCCGTCTCCGCCACGCATGGAAAGCATCGGGAGCCAGTTTGACAGGAAAAAGAGATCTAGCAGGTTTGCGAAGTTAATCCCCCATAGCAACAGCGTAGTCGTGCCGCGGCCCTCTCGAAAAAGTTCGCCAACGGAAGCCTTCGCTTGTGTTTGTCCATGCACAACAAAGCTGGTTGACGCTCCAATATGCACATTCGGTGCGATCCGGCCAAGCCACTGAGCAATCTTTTCTGGATTGCGTCGCCTAATCACAAGCAGTTGCAGCGATTCCGGCAGATACTTCAACATCGCCACAGCGACCAGCAGTGGCAAAACACCGCCGACCAGGAATACCGACTTCCAGCCCTCAGCAGGCACCAGGGCTGCACTGAGAAGACCTCCAGCGATTGCGCCGCCCGTGAACCCACATGAAACCCAAGTCATCAGCGATGCCCGCTGCTTGTGCGGACTGTACTCGCTGACCAGCGCGATGGCGTTACCCATCACTCCACCGATACCGACACCGGTCATAAAGCGAATCACAAGGAACTGCGGAATCGTCTGAACAACGGTGGTACCGAGCATGCACAGGCCGTAGAAAACGGTCGCCCAGACCAACACCGGCCGGCGTCCCACTCGATCGGCCATAGCCCCAAGTACGATTGCACCCGCAAGCATCCCGAACAAGCCCGCACCGAAAACAGGGCCGAGGCTTGCAGGACTGATGTGCCAGGCCTGAACAATCGCGGGCGCGACAAAGCCCAATGCCTGTACGTCGAACCCGTCCATCACCACGGTGCAGCCAATCAGCACCATGATCCATTTCTGGAAGGAACTCAGGGGCTGGCTATCGATCAGGGCGGCAATGTCGATAGCTGTTGGACCAGCCTCTTCGACTTGCTGGGGAGTACCAGGATTCAAGATTGCACCTCGTTCCGTTTAAGCATGAGGCCGCTCGACAACAGAGAACTTCCGTTATCGAGAAGCTGACATTCGGCGATCAGCAAAGCTCGCGTACAAGATTCCGCACATGCCGCAGGTCCGCACGACAGGTCGCTAGAACCGATATCCAGGTGAAACCGAAGCAGTGCCGACCAACTCTCACGCAAGTCCGAACAATCGCCGTGCGTTGTCCCGGCCGATCTTCACGCGGTCAGTTTCACTGATCGAACAGGAGTCGAACCACTGCGCAGCTTCGTCATGCGTTTCGAACGGGTAGTCGACCGAGTACATGATCCTGTCACTGCCAACTTCCAGCATCGTGGACAGGAGAGTCTGGGTTCTGAAATTTCCGCTGGTAGTTACGTAGACGTTCTCTCTGAGGTACTCGCCCACAGTCCGCTTGCATGGCAGTCCTCTCGGCGCCTTGCGCAGGATGTGGTCGACGCGCCAGACGTTGAACGGAATCCCCTCGCCCAAATGGCCGAGAATCATCTGGAGCCCGGGATTGCGGTCGAACAGACCTGACGTCATCAGCCTCAGTGCGTGAATGCTTGTCTCAACCGCGAACGCCCAAGTCGCGGCGGTAAGCCACGGAAAGCCGTCGTAGATCGGCTCACGGGACGGTAGCGGATCCCTGGGGTGCATGTAGAACGGCTTGCCGAGCGCCGCCGCGCTGGCCCAGAAGTCCGTGTACTGCGGCGCGTCGTAGTACACGACACTTTCGGCATCACCCACCTGTGAAAATCCGTTCACCATAAAACCGTGAAAGCCAAGTTCCTTGACGCTCCGCTCCAGTTCCCGCGCCGCGGCATCAGGATCCTGCATAGGCAGCGCAGCAAATCCCCCCAGGCGGGATGGGTGCCGGGAAACATGCTCAGCGAGAACATCGTTGGCTCGCCTCGCAATATCGATCGCTTCCTTTGCATTCGGAATGCCCTGGATGCCTGGCGAGTTGAGCGACAGGATCGAGTACTCGGTTCCGCCCTGCTCCATACGCTCGAGCCGCTGCTGCTCAATGTCCATCAGATTGGACTTCAGCATTTCCCAAACCGCGGGCGGTGCATAGATTTTCGACTGGTCGATAGTCAGGTCTATCGCAAAGTGCTCTTCAAGCGCAATTTTGTTTCTCATCGATCTGCTCCAGTTCGGCGCGTACCACCTCACTCATGTAAGGACGAAGAGGGGTAGCACACAGGTTCGCTTGGACAATTTTTATTTGATTTTTCAACTACTATGCAGCGGAGTATAATTGATTTATCAAATATCTGTACAAGCGTAAACCCTCACCTCATCGACGACCGTGAACACACCCAAGAGACCTGAAGAATTGGAAAAGGCGATTCCCTTCCTGATGGCGCGTGCCACAAACCGGATGGGAAACGCGTTCTCAAAGGCACTCAAGCCGTTTGGCCTGAACCTCAGCGAATGGCGAGTCTGCGCCTCGCTCCTGTACGTTCCCCGGCAGACCTTGTCCGAGTTGTCTCTACATGCGTCGTCAGATATCTCCGCCCTGTCGAGAATCATTGACCGTCTCGAGAGTCAGGAACTGGTAAGCCGCGAGAGGAGTACGACTGACGGACGGTCGATCAGGGTCGTCCTGACCAAAAAGGGGGAAGAACTTGCTCTGCGCATCGTCCCGATCGCGAAGCGCCATGAGGCGGTGGTCCTCTCCGGTTTCACCGCAGACGACGCAAAGGCACTGCGCTCCATGCTGCTAAAGTTGTACGAGAACGCTGGTGCGCTTGACGACCTGCTTTAACCTTGCTCCCGTCGGATCGGAATTTCCCAGCAGACGCTTTACGGGTGACAGAAGCGGTACGTGGGCCTGCGATCGGATCAGGTCCGCGAACCGAAGCAGTTGCAAGACGAGAATGCGGGCTGAAAAAGCTGGTCGCAGAATTGAGCCTGGACAACGCGATCCTGAAGGATATCGCGGTAAGAAAGTGAACGCCCGCGCTGAGGAGACGAGCCGTGAGCCGCATGGCAGATCACTACAGTCTCAACACACGGCGGGCCTGGCGACTCGCGAAGCCCGCACGCGGCACGTCGCACTACCGCCGTATCAATAGTCTCCGGACGGAACTGCCAGTGCATACGGGAAGTTGGCGCACGCGCGCGTCCGCCATGATTTACTCAATCGACCCGCTGCGCAGCGCGGCTCCTGGCCTTGGGTGAGGCTACGCGATCCGCTCGCGCAGACGGCGAGCGTCGAGGCTGAACCGAGTCGCGCCGATGGCCACGATCTGCAGGAGACCTCCTGTGATCATGAGGTTCTTCAGGAAATGGATCATCGTGTTCTGGTCCGCGAAGTTATTGTGGAAGAAGACTGCGGTGGCAATCGTGAAGGCCGCCAGCCAGATTGCGACGATCCTGGTCCGCAAGCCCACAAGGAGCAGAAGACCACCACCGACTTCGGTCGCCACTGCGACGACGTAGCCTAACAACGGGAACGGCAGTCCCACGGCGGCAATATGGGCTTGGGTCGCGGCAGGCGCGCCGATCTTGCCCAGGCCGCTCATGATGAAGATAGCTGCAATGAGGATACGGCCGACGGCGGCGAAGTTGTGAGCTTGCTTTTCCATTATTTTGTCCTTTTCGGGCTAGGGATACGGGCTGGGGAGTTGGGCATCAAGCCGCAACTGCTGCGCTTCACCTGAGAGGAAAGCCCGGCACGTTGAGACGTGCTCTACGGGCAGCCATGTATTTGATTTTTCAACTATCATAGATGGGTCTACTTGAATTTTCAAGTAGAAATACCCGCGTAAGCCCTCGGCTTGTCCCTGATATGCGCGGCACCAGGCGACACTGGACGGCGTAGGATCGGCTCTGGCTGCAATCGACCCAACACGATCGCGAATCCCATATCAAGAGGATTTGCCGAACACCGGCTTGCGCTTCGCCCTGAAGGCGCTGATGCCTTCTACGGCATCGGCGTTTGCAGCGCAGCGCATCATGCCGTCGTGCTCGGCGCGTAATTGCGCGGCAAGGGCATCGCCACGCAGTGGATTGCAGAGCGATTTGATAACAGCCATCGAGGTGGCGGACATATCAGCAAGCTGGCGAGCCGTTTCAAGCGCTTCGCTACGAAGCGCTTCGGTTGACACAAGCCGATCAACGATACCAAGTGCAGCACATTCCTCCGCGCTGACCGTACGGTTGGTCATGAATAGTGCGCGAGCCCTCGCTTCGCCGATGCGCTCCGCCAGAAAGCAGGACGCACCCGCGTCCGGCGACAGCCCAATGGCAGCATAGCCACAGCGCATCTTGAGGCTGGCGTCGCAGATAACCACGTCGGCGCTGAGCGCCAGGCCAATGCCACCGCCACCGAGCGCACCCTGAACTGCGCTGACAACTGGCTTGCTCGAGTTGCGCAACTGCTGCACCGGCGCGCTGAGCAGGTCAATGATTTCTCCGAGCAAAGGAGCCAGACCAGGGCCCAGATTTTCGCCGAAGAATGCAAGATCACCACCTACACTGAAGCCCTTCCCCTCGGCGCAGAGAAGGATCGCGCGTACCGCCGCATCGCCGGCTGCCCGGTCAATCGCACTCGCCCACGCAGCGGCGAGTTCATGGTTGATGGCATTGAGCGTATCCGGCCGATTCAGCATCACTATGCCTATACCACTGTCCACGCTGGATATGACCGGGGAACTTGCCTTGATTGCCATAGTGATCTCCTTGATCTCCTTGATCTCCTTGATCTCCTTGATCTCCTGTCCCCGGGGTTGCCGCGATCGGTGAGGCTTGCTTGAAAATTGCGCCGTGCATGCACGGCACCAAAAGATCCCGGCCTGGCAAATGGGGGATTGCCGGGATCACGGAGACAAGCACAACTCGAGATATTGATTGCACGCCTTTACCAGGGATACAACACGTAGCATCCTTATCGTCAGGCTGAGGCATCATTCAGGGCGTTGCCATCTCCGGCGCCGGCCAAGGTAGTCTGAGCTTCCCCTTGATGCGGCGGGAAGGCATACGGCCCGATCCTCAGAATGGCGATGGTGCCGGCTGCCAGTGCAGCAACGAATCCGCCGATTGCAGCGCTGTACGAATGCGTAATGTCAAACGACAGTCCAAGCAGATAGGTACCTAGCGCTCCGCCCCATGCCCACGTCACCCAAATGGCGCCAGTAACGCTGCCGAAAGAACCCATTGGAAAATACCGACTGACCAGGAAGGTCAGGATGTCGCCTTCCGCTCCTGCCGCAATTCCAACCATGACAGCGGCGAGCGTCATGGCCACCACGGAGTTCGCGCCAATCAGCAAGCCCATGCCAATCATTGCCAGAACAAATACAGCCGCTGCAACATAGGGAGCGAAGATCCGGTCCATCACGTATCCGGCTGCCAACCGGGCAATCAACGAGCCGATGCCTACGGTAGAGAGCATTCCTGCCGCGGCCATCGACGAATGACCCCGGTCTGTCGCAATCGGGACAAGCTGAGAGATTGCGCCAAACGTTGCGACCGAAACTGTGAAGATCGCAATCGCGATCAACCAGAATGGCCTGCTCGATCTCAAGATCGTTCCCAAGGGAACTGAGTGGCCGGCGTCGCTCGGCTCTTTGGCGTGGCGTCCCGGCTTGTGCGCTTGCTCATGACCGGCCGGTAGCCGTACGAGCAACGCCAAGGCCACAACGGGAACCAGTGTGACCAACGCCGCAACGCCCCAGTAACCGCCGCGCCAGCCGAAGCGCGACAGCAAAAAGCTGGCGTACAGGGGCATCAGTGCAGCGCCAATGCCGGTACCGGCATTCACCAGTCCAAGTGCGAGTCCGCGCTTGCGGTTGAACCAGGTGCAAATGGCTGTTGCATACGGCATCACTGTAGCGGCGGATCCAAAGAACCCCATGACGCCGAATGCTACGAGGAACAAATCGAGCCGTGGTGGCAACAACGGCACGAGCGCGATTGATCCTCCAAAAAGTACGACATAAATCGATGTGACCTTGCGCAAGCCAAATCGGTCTATAGCCACGCCCAGCGTCAGTGACCCGACACCTGACGCCAATGCGAAGACGGTCAGCCCCAGGGATACCGAAGCGCGCGACCACCCGAACTCAGCACCAATCGATTTTGCAAATACCCCAAACATGTAGACGCCAACCACGCCCGCGCCCACAGCCACGCAGAGTGATCCGGCAATCACGTTCCACCATCGATTGATTGGTTGTGTGAACATGTACTGTTTCCTCAAATGCAAGTCTTTGTATGTGTGGATGCGGGCGTCTTTTCCATGTGACGTCAGAATTTATGGCGAATACCTACCATGACGCCTGACTGATTCACGCCGGGCAGTGGATTCGAAGTGCCCGGGAGTGCACCACCATCAACCGTAATCGCCGCATCACGTTGGTTGAATATGCGTCCCGCGGTAATGTACGCCGCAGTCCGCTTGGAGAAGAGGTACGAGGCACGCGCGGCGATGACGGATGCACCCAGCTGAGTACCGCTCACCCCGAGATGCCCATACTGCAAATCGAGTGAGACTTGCGGAACAGGGAGATAGACCCCGCCAATCCACCAGTAGTCGCTCGACTTGTTGAACACACCCGGCGCGACAAATCCGTGGTTAATCCGGTGAAGGTAGCCCGCACCAACTGTGGCAGTTCCAAATTTCACGTAGCCATTGATGAGACTACGAGTGTCGGTCTGTGAGCTATTCGGCAGTTGGGAGCCAGTGCCACCTCCGCCATAGTTTCGATCAAACGCCCCGGCGACCCCCCAGGTCGGCGCTTCGTACTTCAGCAGTACCGACATCGATTTACATGCCCGATAGTCTGAAGGCGACTCCCCCGCACATCCGCCAGCTGCTGGTGGTGCCACCGCGTCACGGCCAAGCGAATAGGTGGCAGCTATAGTGAACCCGGAGAAGCTGAGGGTATAGTCAATCGCGTTGTCAACCCGCGCGGTCGACAGATAGGTATCGAGCAGGCCAGCCGCAAAGATATTGGGGCCCATTGTGTCGCCGATCAGCGATAAGTAGATTTGAGAGTACAGGCGCCCCAGAGAGACGGCTCCCCATGGCCCAATCAGGCCCACATAAGCCTGCCTTCCAAACAAACGTCCACTCTGGTTGGCGGAGCCCTGGTTCGGTGCAAAACCTGATTCGAGGACCACAATCGACTTGTATCCGCCCCCCAAGTCTTCGATGCCCCGCAGGCCCCATCGTGATGGATACGAACCTGTGAGCGACGGCATGCGTACCACGCCCGACTTCTGGGCTCCCACATTGCTCACGTACTCAATGCCCGTGTCGATAAGACCGTACAACGTGAGACCGGGCGCCAGTGCTGCCCCGTCGTAGGCATGCGCACCACCGCTGACGACCATGGTTGCAAGAGCCAGCGCGCAGCGCGCCAACGGCCGCCGGAGCCGGCTATTGAGCCGAGTTGACCGTAGTTTCATCTCCTCTTTCTCCTCCATTTGTGAGTCAATTCTTATCTTCCATGGAAGATAGATCTAGGTATGAGTCAATGTCAACCACGCTCGCTTACAGAGTTTCCCTGAGTCGCAATACGCATTACATGTCTTCCTAGGAAGCATCCTGCTTTTCGAGGTGCATCATCCATCACCACTCACCATGGTTGGTGTTTTCCCTAGCTCGACATGTTTGTCGTTGCTATCTACTCTTCCGTGGAAGACCTTTTCTGCGCGATCCGCCGGTGAAAGTTGCCTCGTGTCATCCACAGAAGGCTGCTGAATGGATCGCTATTCGTCAGATCGCATCTACGGGCAGTAGGCGACGGACGAGCAGGTGGGGCGTTTGGCTCAGCGGAGGAGCAAGCGAATGTATGTTTCACGCGGATGGATGCCGCGGGATACCGAGCTTCTTCATGCCGATAGCAGTGCGACTCGACCGACCGTTGGCATACGTGGGCGGTGAGCCTGCTCTGTAAGAGCCTCTGGATGTAATCGATCGAGGATGCATATGATGGAGACCCCCGGCTTTGCTTGGCACGACGACTTTTCGCTCGACCATCAAACGATGGACGAGACGCATCGAGAGTTCGTCGCATGTGTGCACGCGTTGCTGACAACCGAAGACGCTTGCCTTGAGCAAGCACTGGACACCTTCACTGAGCACGCACATCGTCACTTTGGCGAAGAAGATTCCGAGATGCGTGAGACAGCCTATGGATCAGCGGGGTGCCACATCGACGAACACGCGGCGGTTCTCAAGTCGGCATCCGAAGTGCGTGCGATGCTGGCCGAAGGACGAACCCACGTGGTTCGCTCCTTCGCGCAAGCACTGGTGGACTGGTTTCCGGAACATGTGCGGGTGATGGACCAAGGCCTCGCTCGCTGGCTGGTCCATCGTCAACTGGGCGGTTCCCCTGTAGTCATACAGCGGCGACGCACTGTCATCAGCTGATTTTTTTACCTAATGATCTTCCATGGAAGATACTGGAACTGTGATGGATAGTTTGCTGCAAGTGAAAGTCACCGCGAAGACGTTACTGGCCGAAGGCATTGCTGGCTACGAACTCACACCGGTAACGGGAGCGACCCTGCCTGCATTCGAGGCCGGCTCGCATATTGATGTGCATTTGTCCGGAGGGCTGGTACGGCAGTACTCCCTGTACGAATTGCCCACCGAACACTCGGGTTATCGGATCGGCGTACTGCGCGAACCAGAATCTCGTGGAGGCTCCGCGACACTTGTGGATACTATTGGCGAAGGAGACATGCTTTCGATCAGTCCCCCTCGCAATCACTTCGCCCTACATGGCGAGAAGACCAGCTCTGTGCTCTTCGCTGGCGGCATTGGTATTACCCCCATCCTTTGCATGGCGCAGCAGCTCGCGCGCGATGGCCGCCCCTTCGAGATGCACTATTGCGGCCGCACATTATCGCGGATGGCGTTTGTCGACCGTCTGCAAGCGGAGGATTTTCGCGACCAGGTACGCGTTCATGTTGACGATGCAGCCCCTGAGCAACAACTTGATGCGCGCTTCGCGATAGGCGCCCCATCACCCGACAAGCACCTGTACGTGTGTGGACCTGCGGGATTCATGAACCACATCCTTCAGACGGCGAGCGAGCTCGGTTGGGATGAAGAACACCTGCATCGCGAGTACTTCGCTGCAGCGCCAATCGACCACACCGCTGACTCTCCGTTCGAAATCGAGATCAAGAGCAGCGGCAAGGTCATCAAGGTCGCCGCAGACCAGAGCGCTGCCCACGCACTTCTGGACGCCGGATTCGACTTGCCTCTTTCCTGTGAGCAAGGAGTTTGCGGCACCTGCATGACCAAGGTGTTGTCCGGTATCCCGGACCATCGGGATCTTTATCTTACGAGCGACGAACACGAACGCAATGACTGCTTCATGCCGTGCTGCTCCCGCGCAAAGACTCCACGACTGCTAGTCGATCTTTGAATCTACTAGCCGTCATTTCTGAAGAAAGAGGATCATCATGCTGACCAGTCAGGACAACGAACTGATTTGCCGCACCGGCCCAAACACCGCCATGGGCAACGCCATGCGCCGATTCTGGTTGCCGGTAGTGCAGTCATCCGATATGCCTCAACCAAACGGGGAGCCTCAGACCATCGAGGTCCTTGGCGAAAGGTTTGTCGTATGGCGTGACCAGCAAGGACGCCCTGGCCTCTATGCTGAGGGATGTTTGCACCGGGGCGCGTCAATGCAGTTGGCCCGATCGGAAGGCGATGGCCTGCGCTGCATTTATCACGGCTGGAAGTTCGCGGTTGATGGAACAGTGCTGGAAACGCCTAACGTCGGAGACCCCAAGTTCAAGGATCGCATCAAGGGCCGAACCTATCCGGTTCGCGAGACTGGCGGCATCGTTTGGGCTTACCTGGGTCCTAAGGGCGAAGAGCCGCCGTTCCCACACTGGCCTTTCATGGATCTGCCGGATTCCAATCGCATCAATGTTCGTGCCATCGTCAACTGCAACTATGTTCAGGTCATTGAGGGGCTTGTCGACTCGTCTCACCTGACAGTACTTCACGGATCGGCACTTGCCAAAACCAATGACTCCGATCTCGACTACGCAAAGAAGACGACGCACATGCAGTTCGACGCGGCGCCCATCATTGAAGCAGATGAGACGGACTTCGGCTTTCATTATGTGGCGATCCGGCAAAGCGATGAGAAGCGGATTGCCCGGGTCACATCGTTCATTGCCCCGTTCTTTATCGCCAACGCAAACGGCGACCTGTTGCTGGCGATAGTTCCGGTCAACGACGAACGTTGCAATTTCTTCCACATCTGGTGGGACGCTGAGAAGCATATCGGGGACGAGCCGCTGCGCACGCAGCAACTCACCTTCGTTGGGCTTGATGACCCCACACTCCGTAAGTATGGAATGACGCAGGACACTTGCGATTCCCCGAACACGATGTCCTTGGCTAACGGTTTCGGCCAGGATCGGGTCCAGCAGCGCAACGGCCACTTCACCGGCTTTGACAGCATTACGCAGGAAGACGCTGCATGCAGCATCTCAAGCGGCCCGATTCGCGACAGATCGCAGGAGCTGCTATGCAGTGCGGACGTCGCGATCAGCCGTCTGCATCGATGCCTGTTGACGGCCGCCCGAGCAGGTCGCGACCGACAGGAAATTCCGGCGTTGCGTGCGCAGGCAGGTCGCGCAATTGGTGTGTCCGCCGAAATCGGTTTGGATGAGGACTGGCGCGGACTGGTCCCACACCATCAGATCACTTCTTCTCTCCGTGCACGCCCAGGGCACAGCCAATAAAACTAGTTAGCAAAGGAGTTCGGCATGTTGAACCATGAGGATAATGAGTTGCTTTGTCGTGTCGGCCCGGATACGCCGGGCGGAGCCATGATGAGACGCTTCTGGCATCCGGTATGTACGTCCGCGCAATTGCCGGAGCCCGATTGCGCGCCACTGCGCGTTCGGCTGCTCGGTGAAGACTACGTCGCCTTTCGCGACTCGAAAGGCCAGGTCGGCTTTCTCGAAGAGCTGTGCATGCATCGGGGCGCGTCGCTTGCGCTCGGACGGGTCGAGGAAGGCGGTATCCGCTGTCTCTATCATGGATGGAAGTTCAGCGCGTCCGGCGCTGTGATGGAGACACCGAACCACGCGGATCCCAAGTACGCCGCCCGTATGAGGGCTCCGGCATTTCCGGTGCGGGAGGAAGGTGGCATCGTCTGGGCCTATGTTGGTCCCAGCGAACTGGAGCCTGCGTTCTCTCGCTATGCCTTCATGGATGCAGAACCGGACCATCGTGTAGTTTTGCGAGTCAACGTTGCTTGCAACTACCTGCAGCTCGTGGAAGGCGGCGAGGACAGCTCGCACGTCGGTGTGCTCCACACCAATATGGCGCGACCAGGCTGGAAGGATAACGCGTTCACGCCCAACCCCGATGCCATCAACCCGGCGGCGCTGGCCTCCAATGATCTGGAGCCGGCGCTGAAGATCGAGGACACGGCATTCGGCTTCCATTACGTGGCACTGCGCAAGACCAATACGCCGCGGACCCTGAACGCTCGCGTTGTGCCATTCATCGTCCCGTATGGCCGCATCATTCCCGCGCCCGCATTCCAGTTCACTGTCCTGGAAGTCCCGCAAGACGATACGCACACGAGCACCTTCCTCGTAGTTCACGGGAATGAGCCTGTGAATGAAGAGAGAATCATCGAACTGCTGGGTCTCGACAACCAACAGTACTACAACCGTGCGACTTGCACATTCACAGCCAGCTGGGCGGACTCGTTCGGCCAGGATCGCACCCGCATGAAAGAAAACTGGACTGGATTGCGCGGTGTGGAGGTGGAGGATGCCACCATCGGCTTGTCCCAGGGGCCGCTCTATGACCGCTCGCGCGAGCACCTGGTGCCGGCCGACCAGGCTGTGACCCGGGTCCGTCGCGTCCTGCTGGAATCGGTCAGGCGTGTCATGGAGAACGGGCCGCTTCGTGCGGTCGGTCTCGACCTGCGTGGAGTGAGCGCATGCGACACACAACTCGAAGAGGGAGCGGCGTGGCAAGACCTGCTGCCATCCCATCGTGAAACCCCGGTAGCCTGACGAGAGAGATCATGACGAACGATAGCATTAGCAAAGACACGCCTGATTACCTGTCCCTTCTGCGCCTGGACGGGCGCGGCTTCGTAGTGCTGGGAGCCGGGCAAGGTATTGGCGAGCAGACCGTGCACGCTCTCGCACAAGCCGGTGCGCGCGTTCTGTGCGTCGACCAGGACGAGCGGCTTGCCCAGAACATCGCCGAAGCAGTGGGCGGTATCCCCTGTGTAGCCGATGCTACCAAGCGAGCCGACGTTCAACGTGTCTTTGACACGGCACGCAAGCACTTCGGTCGCGTACACGGCGTTATCGACATTATCGGCGTCGCAGGCATCAAGCCCTTCTCGGCGGTAGATGATGAGTCCTGGGACCGGCAGTTTGACATTGTCGTGCGTCACGCTTATCTGGCCATCCAGATTGGTGGCGAGATGATGAAGGCCGACGGCGGAGGTATTTTCGCATTCGTCGGCTCCCTTGCCGGCAATCGTGCAATACCGAATGAAACGGCCTATGCCACCTCAAAAGCAGCGCTGCATCACCTGGTGAGGTGCGCGGGCGCTGAGTACGCCCCCTACAACGTACGCATCAATGCAGTGTCGCCGGGGTTCGTCCGGACGCCAAGGCTGAATCAGCGTCTCGGCGAAGCTGCATGGGCGGCCATCAGCGAAGTGATCCCACTGGGACGGCCCGCAACGCCGGCGGAGATCGCAGGCCCGCTGTTGTTTCTGGCCTCCGACCTGAGTGCCCATATGGCCGGAGAAATCATTGAGGTCAATGGTGGCGTTGGTGTCATGGCACTATTTCCCAAAGTGACGTTCGCCCCCTCAGCAACCCCGACCCCCTGAGCACGATGACATCTTCTCCCCAGGATCAGATCCATCCGTTGCTGCGACCTGTCGCTTTGGCAGCCGCGACGAAGCCGAGCATGGCACAGATGAGTTATCAGGAAGCGCGTGCCGATATGGCCGCGCGCACTGCCGCGCGCGCGCCCGGGCCCCATATCGACACCGTCCTCGATCTCGCGGTTCCCGGGCCTCATGGCGAGATCCCATTGCGCATCTATCGGCCAGACGGTGCCGTTGGCGTGACGATGGCCTTCCACGGCGGCGGATGGCTAATGGGCAACCTCGACAGCTTCGACGCCGTCTGCCGACACCTGGCCAAGGACTCCGGGCTGGCGGTGGTGAGTGTCGATTACCGGCTTGCGCCGGATCATCCCTTCCCCGCAGCGCTGGACGATGCCTGGGCAGCGACCTGCTGGGTCGCCGGGCACGGCCATGAGCACGGACTTCCAACGGCGCGCATGACAGTGTTTGGCGAATCGGCGGGCGGCAATCTTGCCGCAGTCGTCTGCCTGCTCGCTCGGGATCACGCAAATCCTCAGATTCTCGCGCAAGCACTTGTCTATCCTGCGACGGACGCGCGCCAGGAAGCGGATTCGCTATCCACCTATGCGGAAGGGTTCATGCAGCGCAAGGCCGATGTGGCGCATGCCTTTCGTACCTACGCGCTCAGTCACGGCGTGTCAGCGTCGACGTGGAAACTCTCGCCATTGCTTGCCGACAGTCATGCCGGTCTGCCGCCAGCCATCGTGATCACCGCCGAGTGCGATACCGTACGCGACGATGGTGAAGCCTATGCCATGAAGCTCGCTGAAGCGGGTGTTCCAGCGACGTGCGTACGCTACCAGGGCATGCTGCACACGTTCTACAGTATGCGCGGCAAGCTCGACGCAGCGGCGCTGGCTCAGCGCCAGGTCGCTGACATGCTGCGCACCGCGGTAGAAAACGTCTAGTCACAAGAGGAGACCGTATGAAAGCCATCCGTTTTGAGCGGCACGAAGCCGTTGGGCACATTGTCCTGGCAAATCCACCATCGAACCTGATCGCGACAGATTTCTCGGACTGCCTGCGAGACGCTGTCCATGAGGCCAGCGAAACTGATATTCGCGCACTGCTGATCCGCGCCGAAGGGCCGAACTTCAGTCAAGGCGGCGATGTCCTTGATTTCATTGACAAGGACTTCAATGCCTGGCGAACCTTTATTTCCGAGATCCATCTCGCCTACAGATCCATCGAGGCATTGCAAATCCCCACAGTGGCAGCCGTACGCGGTGCAGCGTTCGGCGGTGCCTTTGAGCTGACGCTAGCCTGCGACTTCATTGTCGCAGCGGAAAATGCAACCTTCAGATGTATCGAGGCGTCCGTGGGTTCTGCACCGGTAGCCGGCGCTGTACAGCGATTGGCCGAGCGAGCCGGTCGGGCCATGGCGGCACGTTATGCGATGCTCAGTGAGCCCATGTCGGGAGCCCAGGCGGGCCAGCTCGGCATTGCCGCCTTTGTGGCAGCGGAGCAGGACGTCGAGAACTTCGCGGCTGATCTCGCGCGTCGACTCTCGAGCGGCCCCACGCGCTCCTACGCCGCAATTCGCGCATTGCTTAAAGCCTGGTCGGCAGGTGGCGTGCCGGGAGCAGACTCACTGCTGCTCGACATCACCATGGGTCTTCACACCACGGAAGACGCCAGGATGGGGCGAACTGCACGCGCAGAAGCGTTCAAGCGCGGTGCGGAGCCTGCGCCCGTCACTTTTATCGGTCGCTGAGAGACTATGCGGGCAACTGAACGAGGACAGCTCCGATTTGAGCCCGCATTTTCCTCTGCCGAACAAACGGCGGGTCATCCTACTTATCAAGTATGCTTGCGGGGAGTCCAGTTATATGGCCCTGGGGGTTCATCCCGCGGCCGATACTTGGAACGCTCCCTGGTGCCACACACAAGCTGCCTGGTATCCCGTTCCTCCGATTCGTTTGCAAAGTCTGTTGAGCTTGGAGCAGGAATTGTCGGTCGGGGGAAGTGTGCGATGTGTATTGCTTGTGGCCCGCTGACGCGGGGGTGTCTCTTGTGGGCGGGGTTTTCATGCTTCTAGCTGCTGGCGCGGCTGTACGGGGTTGGCCGTTTTAGAACGTGTGAGATGTCACTTTTCTTTACTCGTAAAGAAAAGTAACCAAAA
>NZ_JBIUHC010000158.1:0-22989 GCF_044627735.1 Cupriavidus sp. CuC1
TCGCGTCGCTGATCTCTCATTCCGAAATTCAGCAGCAGGCCGTCGACGAAAACGGCGGCTTCTTCAGCGTAGCCTTAACTCTGTCCCTGCTGATCGCCGCCAGCCTGACCCTGGCCGGCTGCGCGGTCGGCCCCGATTACCATCGCTCCGACCTGCCTGCGCCCGCGCGGTTCGCGCGCAAGGAAGCCGTGTCCGCGTCGAGCGCCGCCGGCATCGCTGCGCCGGTCCCCGCCGACATGCAGTTCTGGCAGGCGTTCGGCGATCCGCAGTTGACTCAACTCGTCGAACAGGCGCTGGCCGCGAACCACGATCTGCGCAGTGCGCTGGCGCACTACGATCGCGCCGCCGCGCTGTTGCGCGAGGCCAAGTTCAGCTACGTGCCGACCATTACCGCCAGCGCGCAGGGCGGGCATCAGAAGCTGAGCGGGTTGCAGGTCGTTCCCGGTACGCCGCGCTCGTTCCGCAGCTACGAGGTAGAGGCCAACGCGAGCTGGGAGCTCGATCTGTGGGGCCGCGTGCGTCGCGAAGTGGAGTCGGCGCGCGCCGACACCGCGGCCAGCCGCGCCGATCTCGCCGCCTTGCAGGTGTCGATCGCAGGCGAGACCGCGAGCACCTACGTGCAACTGCGCGGCCTGCAGGAGCGCTTGCGCGTGGCGCGCGAGAACGCCAACAACCAGCGCGAAACATTGAACCTCGTCGAAGCACGATACAAAGCCGGCAGCAACACCGACTACGAGCTTGCGCTCGCGCGATCCCAGTTCGAGACGACCTCCTCGCGCGCGCCCGCGCTCGAGGCACAGGTGGCGGTGGCCGAGCATCGCCTCGCCGTGCTGACCGGCCGCCCGCCCGAGGCGCTGATCGCCGAACTCGATGCGCCCAAGCCGCTGCCGGCCCTGCCCGCGGACATCGATCCCGGCACGCCGGCCGACCTGATCCGTCGCCGTCCCGACATCGCCGCGGCGGAAGAACGATTGCACTCGGCGACCGCGCAGGTCGGGGTCGCCACGGCCGACTTGTTCCCGAAGTTTTCCTTAAGCGGGCTGATCGGCACGCAGGCGTTCACACCCGGCGCGCTGTTTCACGGCGGTACCGGCATGAATTCGGCCTTCCTCGGCATCGACTGGTCCTTTCTCGACATCGGCCGCGTGCGCGCGCGCATCGCCGCGAGCCGCGCCGATGCGGCCGGCCTGCTCGCGCAGTACCAGCAGACCGTGCTCCTCGCGCTGGAGGACACCGAGAACGCGCTGATCCGTGACGCGCGCACACGCAGCGAGGACGCGCAACTCGAGCGCGCCGCCCGCGACAGCGCGGAGGCGGCGCGGCTGGCCCGCGTGCGCTACCAGGCCGGGATGATAGGCCTGTACGAAACTCTCGACGCCGAACGCCAAATGCTCTCCGCCCAGGATGCCGCAGCCGACAGCCGCACGCGCAGCGCCACGGCCGCGGTCGCGCTGTATCAGGCGCTGGCCGGCGGCTGGCCCCAGAAACTGCCGGAAGCGGCAAAGCTGTCCGCGACCGAGGACGTGGGCACGCCGGTCGCCGAGACGATGCGCTGATCGCAGCGCGCAAGCCGCACCTCGAGGATGCGTCGTGTCAGGTCTACTCCGCAGGAAGATCAGCATGTTGGGATTGCTTGCCATCCTGATGGCGACGTTCGGGAGTGTTCGCGACCCGAATTTTCTTAAACTTGAATGAGACGCGGTTGTAGACGTTGTTGCCAATGTACTTTTCGTTCGTCAGGACCTCCCTCTGCAACTAGCATGGAAGGACTGGTACAGCTCCAGGATCGGTTTCGTTGCCCGCCATGAGTATCCATATCTGCAAGGAAGTAGCCCTGCTGGTCGCGCGGCATGCAAAGGGCGAGGGTGCCAACGCCACGGCTATCGACAGCTTGACGTTATGGCGGCACACCTCCCTCACACCGTCGATCCATACCACGCAATCCCCGATCTTCGGAATGGCGGTACAGGGTAGAAGAAATATCGAACTCGGTGGGAAGACCCAACAGTTCGGTAGCGGTGACTATTTGTTTGTCTCGTTCGATGTTCCCGTGGCATCACGGGTGATAGAAGCTAGCGCGGAAACGCCGAACCTTGGACTTGGCATGGCGATTTCCTCAGTGCGTCTACATGACGTTCTTGCGAGGGTAGACATCCCGCCACACCCGACTGCAACGCAGAGAGCTTGTAGTGTCATCGTCGCCCGCGCCGGCCTCGACCTGCTGGATGCGACTCTTCGACTATTACGCCTCCTTGATACGCCTGGCGACATCCGGCCGATGGCGCCCCTTATCGAGCAGGAGATCATCTACCGTCTCTTATCCGGTCCATATGGTGGCTGCCTGTTGCAAGTGGCCGAAGCTGACAGTCCGGCCAATGGGGTAGCCAAGGCGATCGCATGGCTGGGCAAGCACTACGTGCAACAGTTGCGCATCGCGGAACTCGCCGAGCTGGTCGGGATGAGCGAGTCTTCATTGCATCACCATTTCAAGGCAATCACCCGCCTTACACCGATGCAGTACCAAAAGCAGCTCCGACTACAGGAGGCACGTCGGCTAATCCAGATCGAGCATCGGAACATCGGTAGCGCCGGCTACGCCGTGGGTTATCAGAGCCGCTCGCAGTTTAGTCTTGAATACAGCCGGCTATATGGAGTGTCGCCACAGGGGCACGTGACAGGCAGCAACAAGGCATAAACGGGAGACGCGGTACCGTCGTCGATTCAACACTTACGGGGAGCTCAGTAGGGGCTGACGGTGCTTAACGGCGCCAGGGGTTGCCGCCCGCTGCGAACCAAGCAGGCCGTTGAGGAGGACATTGCTCGCCTGCAGACCGCCACGCCCGCCGGCACAGCGAAAGCCGCAAATGCGGCGAGCACGATTGTCCCCTGCGCCACGTCGTCTGCGGAGCCGGACTTCACCGTACGCTGCTGCTGTTTGCCGCCTGCCACCGCCCTGAGCAAAAGTGATTGCCGAGGGCGGCAGCCGCCAATCTCAAATCGCGCTCATGCCGCCCCATCGACCTGGAAGTCTACGCCTGCGATGAAATTTGCTTTGTCAGACGCAAGGAACAAGGCGGCGGATGCGATCTCCACAGGGCGGCCGAGTCGCCCGAACAGGACCGCTGCGGCGAACCGGGCGCGTGCCTGGTCAGCCCCCTCCTTGGTCGGCGCCTGCTGGTCGAAGATCGGCGTGTCGATCGGGCCCGGGCAGATCGCATTAACCCGGACGCGGCGGTCGAACTCGAGGTGATCGTCTGGATGGGCTCAGACGGAGCACATGCCGCCATCGACCAGCAGCTCGCTGCCGGCGACGAAGCTGCTGTCGTCGGACGCCAGGAACAGCATCGCGGCCGCGATCTCTTCCGGCCGCGCCATCCGGCCCAGCGGGATATTGGCAGCGTGCTTCGCGCGCACTGCCGCAGCCTCCTCCGGCGATTTCGTCTCAGCGTCGATCAGCGGCGTGTCGCACGGACCCGGCGTGATGGTGTTGACCCGGATCCCCCGGTCCTTCAACTCCATCGTCCACGTACGCGCGTACGACCGCAACGCAGTCTTAGACGCTGCATAGGCGCTTCGGCCCGGGAAACCGCGCAGTGACGCGATCGTGCTCGTCAGGATGATCGACGCACCGTTATTCAGCAGCGGGAGCGCCTTTTGCACGGTGAACAGCACGCCCCGCGCATTGACCTCGAAGTTGTGGTTGAAGCTGTCGATCGTGACGTCGCCGAGCTTCACGCTGTTGACAGCCCCAACGTTTGCGACAACGATATCCAGCTTCCTGCCGTCCGCCGCGATCTTTCCATATAGTTGGTCCAGATCGCCGAGGTTGCGCACGTCTCCGCTCACCGTCACGGCGTTCGCACCGAGCATGGCTGCGGTCTTTTCAAGTTCTTCTTTGCGGCGCGCAAAAATATAGACAAAGGCACCTTCGGCAACAAACCGTTGCGCAGTCGCGAGGCCAATGCCGCTGGTACCGCCGGTCACAACCGCCACCTTGTTTTTCAATCTCGACATTGTCTGCTCCTCAAGTTGAACATGTTGGAGCTGATTGCTCCGTCTGCCGAATTGAACAACCGGTGGACGCGCAGAGGTAGCGCTGCGGGGAGAATAGCTGTTATTCCGTAATGGAATGGCTGTTTCTCGGTTACGAGCACCGGTTCGAGGCCGCTTTGCGTACCTGCGAAAAAGCGCCTGCTCGGTTACTTCGCGCTGCCGGTGCCTGCAGGCGACGAGGTTGTCGCCGCGATCGTTGAAGAACCAAAAAAAGAGCAGGATGGCATCGCCGCCACCCCGCGCTCCACCTATATCGCTACGCCACCCGACAGCCCGGTTAGAAAACCAAAGCGCCGGCCAGCGTGCCCGAGCCCGGTATCAAACCACGCCCTGCGCCAGCATCGCGTCCGCGACCTTCACAAACCCGGCCACGTTGGCGCCTTCCACGTAGTTGATAAACCCGTCGGCCTTCTGCCCGTAGTGGATGCAGTTGCCGTGGATGTCTTTCATGATCGCGTGCAGCTTCTCGTCGACCTCGGCATGGTGCCAGGACATGCGCATGGCGTTCTGCGACATTTCCAGCCCCGAGGTGGCGACACCGCCGGCGTTGCTGGCCTTGCCCGGCGCGTAAAGGATGCGCGCGGCCAGGAAGCGGTCCACGGCGTCCAGCGTGGAGGGCATGTTGGCGCCTTCGGCCACGCAGAACACGCCGTTGGCCAGCAAGCGTTCGGCGTCATTGCCGTCCAGCTCGTTTTGCGTGGCGCAGGGCAGCGCCACGTCCGCCGGCACGTGCCAGGGCGTGCGGCCGGCTTCGAAGTGCAGGTCTTGCTCGGCAGCGAAATCCGCCAGGCGGCCGCGCGCCTCGTTCTTGAATGCCATCAAGGCCGCCAGTTGCTCGCTGTTCATGCCCTTGGGGTAATGCAGCACGCCACCGGAGTCGGAGACCGTGAGTACCTTGGCGCCGAGCTCGATCGCTTTCTCGGCGGCGTACTGGGCCACGTTGCCCGAGCCGGACAGCAACACGCGCAAGCCACTGAAGCCGCGGCCGCGGCGGTGCAGCATCTCCTGCGCGAAATACACCGTGCCGTAGCCGGTGGCTTCGGGCCGCATCAGGCTGCCGCCGAAGGCCATGCCCTTGCCGGTGAAGACGCTGGCGGAGCTGTTGGACAGCTTTTTCATCATGCCGGCCATGAAGCCGACTTCCCGCGCGCCCACGCCGATATCGCCGGCGGGCACGTCGGTGTCCGGGCCGAGGTGGCGGTAAAGCTCGGTCATCAGTGCCTGGCAAAAGCGCATGACTTCGCCATCTGACTTGCCCTTGGGGTCGAAGTCCGAGCCGCCCTTGCCGCCGCCCATGGGCAGCGTGGTCAGCGCATTCTTAAGCGTCTGCTCGAAGCCCAGGAACTTCAATACCGAGAGATTGACCGTGGGATGCAGGCGCATGCCGCCCTTGTAGGGGCCGATGGCGGAGCTGTGCTGCACGCGGAAGCCCCGGTTGACCTGCACCTGGCCGCGGTCGTCTGTCCATGCCACGCGGAACTGGATCACGCGCTCGGGTTCCACCAGCCGCTCCAGCAAGGCCCGTTCGCCGTAGCGCGGATGCTGCTCGACGAAGGGCCAGAGCGTCATCATGACTTCCTTCACGGCCTGGAGGAATTCGGGCTGGTCGGGGTCGCGCCGGGCAACGCCGGCCAGGAATGTTTCAAGGGAGGCAGATGTCACAAGTGTCTCTTTGTTTCGATGTGCTGGTGCTTGGCAGAAGACGGCCGCCGCGGATACGTGTCCGGCAGGCGTGCCGCGGGATGCCACGGCGCTGCCCGGATCGTCCGGGGCGGCGCAACTGCGGCGAGCCCGGCGTCCACGCGGAAACGGCCACCGGGTCATGTCAATACATTCAAGATTGGGATTGGATGTATTGCTAAGGGCGAAGCTTAGCATCGGGAGTGCGCTGCAAGGCAGTCACAACACCTTTGATTGGCAGACATATAAAGGCTGCCTGCTTGTATTTTCGTGCGATCAGCGGCCATGCGCCGGCGGCTGGCGGCCTCGAAGGCAGGCCTGCGCAAGCCGTACAATGGTCGGATAGCGCTGGGACAAGGGTGCAACGAAAGTGGAAATCCCGATCGATCAAGTTGTCAGCCTGCTCCACGAAGCGGCCTACGGCACCCTGGCCACGCACGCTTGCGCCCTGCCCGGCTACCCCTACGCCACCGTGGTGCCGTTCGTGACGGACCCGGCCAGCGCGCCCGTGATCTGCGTCAGCGCGTTGGCCGAGCACACGCGGAACCTGCTTGCCGATGCGAGAGTGAGCCTGTCCGTCCTGCAGCCTGGCGCTGCGGACGTGCAGAACGCCCGGCGGCTGACGCTGGTGGGCGATGCGGCCCGCTTCGAGCCAAATGCCGACGAGCTCGCGCGTTACCTGCGCTATGAGCCGGCTGCCGAGCCATTGCTGGCGCTGGATTTCCAGTTCTTCCGCATCCGCCCGACCGCCATCCGGTTTATCGGCGGTGTCGGGCGCATGGGCTGGATTGGGCAGGCGGCATGGGATGCCTTGCCGCAGGTGCCGCCAGGCATTGAGGCCGGGATCGTGCAAGCGGTGTGCCTCGCCGCCCCGGGCGGCGTTCGCGTGCTTGGCGTCGACGGCTATGGCATTGACTATGAAATCGCCGGACGGCGCAGCCGCATGTGCTTTCCCCATGGGCCCATATCGCTGGACGCCGTGGAAAAGACGGCCCTGGCTCTTACGGCTAGCCTTGACTGAACCAGCCTTTGCCGCCCTCAGGCGATCCGCAACACCGGTCCGCGCTCCTTCAGCGCAGCGGCCAGCTCGGGCTCGGGCGCCATATCGGAAATCACATAGGCCGCCTTCTCGAAATGCTTGACCAGCACGCCGGCATTGCGGCCAAACTTGGTGTGGTCGGCCACCACGCAGGCCACGCTCGCCGCTTGCAGCATGCGGCTGCGCAGCTCGGCGGCCGCGCGCGAGAAATCGCTCATCTGGCCGTCGGCGGTAATGCCGCCGGTGCCGATAAAGGCAAAGTCCGCGTGGTAGCGCGACAGTTGCTCGATGGTGTCCCAGCCGTGGGTGGCGTCCTCGTTGTCCTGCAGCTCGCCACCGAGCATCACCACCCGATTGCCGTTGCGCCGCCCCAGCAACAGGGCAATGGCGAAGTCGTTGGTATAGACCAGCAGGTTGTGATGGCCATGCAGCGCCTGCGCCACGGTGTGGGTGGTGGTGCCGTAGTCGAGGATCAGCGAGGCGCCATCCGGCACCAGCTCCGCCGCGCGCATGCCGATGGCGCGCTTGCCTTCGGCGTTGACCGCGGCGCGGGTCTGGGCGTCAGGCTCGGCCCGCTCGGGCGTGAGCGCGCCGCCGTGCGTGAGGATCAGCAGGCCGCGCGCCGCCAGCGCGTTGAGGTCGCGCCGGATGGTCTCGCGCGAGACATCCAGCTCGCTCACCAGTTCGCTGATGGCCAGCGCGCCGCTGGCGGCGAGCTGGTCGAGGATGAATTTTTGCCGCTGTTCAGCCAGCACGTGGACTCCGCTGCATAGGGAAAAACAAGGAGGGATTCTAACCCCTGCGGCTTCCACTGGACACTAGGCGCACTGCCGGGCTGGATCCTTCTATTCAGCTTGCTAGACAAACGCTGCGATTCAGCCGGTTTGCGCCCCTCTTCCACTTGTAGGGGGAGAGGTCGAGGGAGAAGGCGGGCGCTCGCAGATATCAGGGGTAGCCACTTCGTAGGTACTCCCGCCCTCTCCCCCAGCCCCTCTCCCGCACGCGGGAGAGGGGAGCGCGACAACGCAGTTTTGACTTGGTCAGCAAACTGGGGAAGGCGCCCTCTCACCCCCAAGGCATCGTGATCGATTTCAGGTTGGTAAAGCTCTTGATCGCCTCCTGCACCCCTTCCTTGTAGCCAAGCCCCGAATCCTTGATGCCGCCAAACGGCGTCAGCTCGATGCGATAGCCGGGCACTTCCCACAGGTTGACGGTGCCCACCTGCAGCTCGTCCGCAAAGCGGGCGAAGTCATCCATGCGGTTGGTGCACACGCCGGAGGACAAGCCGAAGGCGGTGCCGTTGGAGATGCGGATGGCCTCGTCGATATCGCGGAAGGTGATGATGGGCGAGACCGGGCCGAAGGTTTCTTCCCGCACCACGGTCATGGCCGGATCCACGCGGTCGATCACGGTGGGCGAGTAGCGGGCGCCGTCGCGGTGATTGCCGAGCACCAGGCGGGCGCCCTGCGCAACGGCCTCTTTCACGCGGGACTCGAACAGCGCGGCGGCTTCGGCGTCGATCACGGTGCCCATGTCCACGGTGCGATCCATGGGGTCGCCGTAGTTCCATGCCCGGGTCTTTTCCACCACCAGCTCGGTAAACCGGTCGGCCACGGCCTGGTGCACCAGCATGCGCTTGATTGCCGTGCACCGTTGCCCGGAGTTCTTGTACGAGCCCTGCACCGCCAGGTCGGTGGCGCGCTCCAGGTCGGCGTCGTCCATCACGATCAGCGGGTCGTTGCCGCCCAGCTCCAGCACCACGCGCTTGTAGCCGGCCTTGTTGGCGATGTACTTGCCGATGCCGACGCCACCGGTGAAGGTGACCAGATCCACGGAAGGATGGGTGATCAGCTCGTCGGCGATCTCGCGCGGGTCGCCCGTGACCACCTGCAGCATCTGCGGCGGCAGGCCGGCCTCATAGAGGATGTCGGCCAGGTAGTAGGCGGACAGCGGCACCTTTTCCGAGGGCTTGAGCACCATGCGGTTGTTGGTGGCGATGGACGGCGCCACCTTGTGCGCGACCTGGTTCATCGGGTGGTTGAACGGCGTGATGGCGCAGATCACGCCGAGGAACGGCGAGCGCTGGGTCATCACGCGGCGCTTCTTGCCGTGCGGGGTCAGGTCGCAGGAGAACAGCTGGCCGTCGTCGCGCAGGGTTTCGTTGGCGGCAAAGCCGAGCACGTCCGCCACGCGGCCGATCTCGTACAGGGAATCCTTCTTGCACAGCCCGGACTCCAGCGTGATCAGGTCGGACGCCTCCTCCACGCGCCCGCGCAGCAGCGCGGCGGCACGGTTGAGGATGGCGGCGCGCTCGAAGCGGGTCAGCGTGGAACGGTAGGCGCGCGCCACGGCAAACGCTTGCCGCACGTCTTCCACGCTGGCCATCGGCACGGTGCCGACCAGCGCGCCGTCGTATGGGTTGCACACTTCGATCACGCGCTCGCGCATGACCTTCTTGCCATCGATGCGCAGCGCTTCGGCGCGGAAGTGCGGGCTGACCTGGCCGGTGGAAAACTTAGGGGCGTTCATGTCGGTTCTCGCGTCAAGAGTTCGGGACGGATACGAATCGGGTGCGGATACGCGTACGGTCGGCGCTCAGTGCAGGTGATTAAGCGCAACGTCGAAGATGTCGAAGTTGCGCAGCTGCGCCTTGCCGGGAATGCCCGCCGTGGCGCGGTTGAACACCAGCGGCACGGTCTGCTCGGAGACGCCGCCGTGGGAGCGCAGCGGCGCGTCCAGCCCGGACAGGTCGTGGCGGCTCTGGCTGGTGCCCAGCACCACGTGCTTGTCGCTGACGATCACCAGATCGCCCACGCGGTCCGGCGGCAGCTCGAAGCGCGCGCAGGCTTCGGCGTTGTCGAGCACGCTTTCGATGCCCGGCAGCGCCGCCAGCTTGGCCTTGAGCGCGGCGCGGTCGACATCTTCCGGCAGGTAGACGGTGGCGTAGGAGCCCAGCGCGCCGTGGTGCACCACGTAGGGATCGGTGATCGGCAGGATCACGCGTGCGCCGCCGGCTTCCACGCCCCGGCCGAGCCAGCTGTCGAACTGGTCCTGCAGGTAGATCACGTTGGGCGCCTTGGTGGCGTCGTCGTGCTTGGCGTTCATGCCGTGGTCGGCGGTCAGCGCCACCACGCAGCCGAGCGCGTCGAGCTGCGCCAGGTACTTGTCCATCATGGCGTAGAAGGCGTTGGCGCCGTCCGAGCCCGGGGCGAACTTGTGCTGGATGTAGTCGGTGGTGGACAAGTACATCAGGTCCGGCCGGCGGGATTCCATCAGCCGCACGCCGGCGGCAAAGACAAACTCGGACAGCTCGGCGCTGTACACGCTCGGCACCGGCATGCCGACGAGGTCCAGCACGTTGTCGATGCCGTTGTCCTCCAGCGTGGCCTGGTCGGCCTTCTCCGAGGAGAAGCAGATGCCGCGCATGCCGTGGCCGAGCAGGCGGCGCAGCTTGTCCTTGGCGGTCACCACCGCCACGCTGGCGCCGGCATCGGCAAAGGCGGCCAGGATGGTGCCGGCGCGCAGGTACTTGGGGTCGTTCATCATCACTTCCTCGCCGCGGCCGCCGTTGGCGCTGCGATCGAAGAAGTAGTTGCCGCAGATGCCGTGCACCGCCGGCGGCGCGCCGCACACGATGGACAGGTTGTTGGGGTTGGTGAAGGTGGGCACCACGCACGCCCCGCGAAAGCTCGCGCCCTCGGCCAGCAGGCGCTTCAGGTACGGCGCGCGGCCGCTGGCGGCGGCGGCTTCCAGGTAATCGAATTCACATCCGTCCACGCAGACCACCACCACGGGCTGTTTCATCCATTGGTAGGTGCGCTGATTGACAGTGATGCTCGGGGCGGCGACGCTGGAAAGATCCGGGTTCGACATGTCGGGGTTCCTGTGCGGGAAAGGAAAGGCTTCAGGGCTTATCGGTTTCGGCGCCGCCTTCAAGGTCGGCTGCGGCGGCTACAGCGGCATGCATGCGGGCGCGGCCGCGTTCCACGTGCTCGCGCATCAGCCTGCCCGCCAGCTCGACATCGCGCGCGGCAATGGCCGACACGATCTCGCGGTGCTCGCGGGTAGAGGTGGGGATGGCGTTGCTGTCGGCGGAAAGCGCCTCGCGCCGGAACAAGGTGAGCTCCTTGACCAGGCGCCGGTAGGTTTCCACCAGCTTGCGGTTGCCGGCGAGCTCCACCATGCGGTCATGCAGGGTGAGGTTGAGGCGGGTGTATTCGTCGAGGTCGCGCGCGGTGCTGGCCGCGCCCATGGCCTCGATCAGCGCGCGCAGCTCGCGCACGCCCTCCGCCGTGATGTTGGCGGCGAGCAGCCGGCCGACGTACTCATCCAGCACGGCACGCAGCGCATAGATCTCGTCGGCCTCTTCCAGGGAGATGGCGCGCACGAACACGCCGCGGTTTTTCTCGGTGCGCAGCAGGCCGGCCTGCTCCAGCGCCCGGAAGGCTTCGCGCAGCGGGCCGCGCGACACATTGAACTCGCCCGCGAGTTCGATTTCATTGAGCCTGGCGCCTGGCAGCAGGCCGCCGGACACGATGCGCATTTCAAGCTCGCGCTGCACCAGGGTGGTCAGCGACTGGCTCTGCAGGATCGCGATATCGCTCGACTGAGCGGCTGGCCGTGACATGAAGACTCCTGATTCGGGTACATCGAAAATCCTGGTTGTCATTAAAGCAAGCAGTTTGTATATTGTCAACAAAGCAGGCATCGGCTAGTGGCCTCAAACGCCACCCACCAGCCCTGAAAGATCGGGGCACATGTCGCGAAAGTGTTGTAGAACAAGGGTTTATCGGTGATATGTGGCGATGCGATGGTGGTGCAACATGCCGCAAAGTACTGCAACAAATTCACCAAATCGACACACAATACCACCTACAATGCCACAAGGAGCCCCATATGAAAGCGACGTTCAAGTTCGTTCCGCACCTGGCCGCCGGTGCACTAGCCCTCTGCTCGGCTAGTGCCGCGCTGGCGCAAAAGACCACCCTCACCGTCTACACGGCATGGGAAATCGAGACGTTGAAGCCATACGCCGAAGGCTTCGCCAAGGTGGCGCCGGATATCGAACTGAAGTACGTGCGGGACTCCACCGGCGTGATCACCGCCAAGGCGCTCGCGGAAAAAGCCAATCCGCAGGCCGACGTGATCGCCGGGCTGGCGGCGTCCAGCCTGGAGCTGCTCAAGCAGGAAAACATGTTGACCCCTTACTCGCCCAAGGGCTTCGACCGCCTCACGCGCGACTACAGCGACAAGGCCACGCCGCCGAACTGGGTTGGGCTGGACGTATGGGGCGCCACCATCTGCTTCAACACCGTGGAAGCCAAGAAACGCAACCTGCCCAAGCCCGAAACCTGGCGCGACCTGGCCAAGCCCATCTACAAGGGCATGATCGTGATGCCCAACCCGGCGTCCTCGGGCACCGGTTTTCTTGACGTGACCGCGTGGCTGCAACTATTCGGCGAGACGGATGGCTGGAAGTACATGGACGCGCTGCACGAGAACATTGCCCAGTACATGCACTCCGGCTCCAAGCCGTGCAAGCAGGCCGGCGCCGGTGAATTCCCCATCGGCATCTCGTTCGAGCTGCGCGCGCACAAGACCAAGGCTTCGGGCGCGCCCATCGACATGATCTTCCCGACCGAAGGGCTGGGCTATGACATCGAGGCCGCCGGCATCGTCAAGGGCACCAAGAAGCTGGAAGCCGCGCAGCGCTACCTGGACTGGCTGGCCAGCAAGGACGCCAACGAACTCTTCGCCCGTGACTGGGCCATCGTGGCCTACCCCGGCGTGGCCAAGAAGGTGGACAGCATCC
This sequence comes from Cupriavidus sp. CuC1, assembly GCF_044627735.1. Classification (NCBI taxonomy): domain Bacteria; kingdom Pseudomonadati; phylum Pseudomonadota; class Betaproteobacteria; order Burkholderiales; family Burkholderiaceae; genus Cupriavidus; species Cupriavidus sp. CuC1. Next base: position 12,585 of record NZ_JBIUHC010000158.1, read on the forward strand.
CCGTGAACTACGAAAAGATGCTGGTCAAGAACGACTTCAGCTATATCGCCAAGAACCGCGAGCGGGTGCTCAACGAATGGCAGAAGCGCTATAGCGGCAAGTCGGAAAAACAATAATGCCAGCAGAGCCAGCAAAGTAGCGCCGAGCGCGCGCGGGGCCTGACGCCATGCCCGCGCGCAGCGGCCACCAAGCCAGTCCTCACCCCCACAAGAGGCGACACGCCATGCAAACCACTACCGCCAGGCACGATAGCTATCTCAGCCTGCAAGGCATCCAGAAGCGCTTCGGCGGCTTTACCGCCCTGCAACATATCGACCTGGAGGTGCGCCAGGGCGAGCTGCTGTGTTTCCTCGGGCCATCGGGCTGCGGCAAGACCACCTTGCTGCGCATCATCGCCGGGCTGGAATCGCAAAGCGCCGGCACCATCGTGCAGGCCGGGCGCGACATCTCCACGCTGCCGCCGATGGAGCGCGACTACGGCATCGTGTTCCAGTCCTATGCGCTGTTCCCCAACCTGACGGTCGCGGACAACGTGGCCTATGGCCTGGTCAACCGCCGCATGCCGCGAGCGCAGCGCCAGGAGCGCGTGGCGGAGCTGCTGACCATGGTCGGCCTGCCCGAGCGCGGCGGGCAGTATCCCGCGCAGCTCTCCGGCGGGCAACAGCAGCGCGTGGCCATTGCCCGCGCGCTGGCAACCTCGCCCGGCCTGCTGTTGCTGGACGAGCCGCTGTCCGCGCTGGACGCGCGCGTGCGCGGGCGGCTGCGCGGCGAGATCCGCGCGCTGCAGCAGCGGCTGAACATCACCACCATCCTGGTCACGCATGACCAGGAAGAGGCGCTGTCCATGGCCGACCGCATCGTAGTGATGAACCAGGGCGCGATCGAGCAGATCGGCACCCCGGCGCAAATCTACCAGCGCCCCTCCACCCCCTTCGCGGCGGACTTTGTTGGCCGCACCAATATGCTGGCGGCGCGCGTGAGCGGCGACGGCGAGCTGCACTTGGGCGGCACGCGCATGCGCTGCGCCACGCCGCCGGGATGCTGCGCCGAGGAATCGGTGCAGGTGTTCTTCCGCCCGGAAGATGTCTGCGTGCGCGGCATCGAGCAGCACGGCGGCAATGTGCTGGACGCCACCGTGGACAAGATCGAGTTCCTGGGCGCGTTCTCCCGGCTCACGCTCAAGCTGCCGGCTGCGGGCGAAAGCAGCCGCTGCGAAACGCTCTACGCGGATCTCTCGCTGAACGACCTGCACGACTTGCGCCCCAGCGCCGGCGACCTGCTGCGCCTGGCCATTCCCGCCGACCGCATCCGCATCTTCCGCCAAGCATGAGCCTGAGCCTATCCACCACCCCGGTGGCCGAAGCCACCCCCGCCGCCAGCCGCGTGCGCGCGCACTGGACCGACCGCCTGGCGCTCGCCCTGCTGGGCGTGGCCGCGCTGGCCCTGCTGTGCTTCGTGCTGGCGCCCATCGTGATGATCCTGGCCAAGAGCGTGCAGAACCGCGACGGCAGCCTCGCCGGCCTCGCGCACTTCCGTGCCTACCTGGAATCTCCCGCGCTGCTGCGCTCGGTATGGAACAGCCTGTGGGTCTCGGCGCTGGCCACCGCACTGACTGTGCCGCTGGCCTTCACCTTTGCCTACGCGCTCACGCGCAGCCGCATTGCCTGCAAGGGCATGCTGCGCAACCTGGCGACGATCCCGCTGCTGGCACCCTCGTTGCTCGCGGCGATCTCCTTTATCTTCTGGTTCGGCAACCAGGGCCTGTTCAAGCCGTATATGGGCGAGACGCAGATCTACGGCCCGCTGGGCATTGTGGCGTCGATGGTGTTCGCCACCTTTCCGCACGCACTGATGATCCTGATCACCGCGCTGTCGCTCACCGACGCGCGGCTGTACGAGGCCGCCGACGCCCTCGGCACCTCCACGCTGCGCAAGTTCTTCACCATCACGGTGCCGGGCGCGCGCTACGGGCTGGTCAGCGCGGCCATGGTGGTGTTCACCTACGCCATCTCGGACTTCGGCATTCCCAAGGTGATCGGCGGCAACTTCCATATGCTGGCCACCGACATCTACAAGCTGGTGATCGGCATGCAGGACTTCTCGCAGGGCGCGGTGGTGTCGCTGATGCTGCTGGTGCCGGTGGCCGTCACCTACTACATCGATGCGCGCGTGCAGCGTCGCCAGATGGCGCTGATGTCCGCGCGCTCGGTGCCGTACGTGCCGCGCCGCAGCCGCCGCTTCGATATCTCGATGGCGGCCTTCTGCTGGATCATGGCGGCGCTGATGGCGGCGGTGATGGGCATGGCGATCTACGCGTCGTTCGTCAAGCTGTGGCCGTACAACTTCTCGCTGTCGCTGGACCACTACCGCGTGGGCCTGATTGAAGGCGGCGTGGTGGATTCGTACTTCAACAGCCTGCGCCTGGCGATCGCCTGCGCGCTGCTGGGGCCCATCTTTATCTTCAGCACGGCATACCTGCTGGAGAAGACGCGCGGGCTGGACTGGCTGCGCGGCTTCGTGCGGCTGATGGCCGTGCTGCCGATGGGCGTGCCGGGGCTGGTGCTCGGGCTGGGCTACATCTTCTTCTTCGTGCCCGCCGCCAACCCGCTCAACGTCATCTACCAGACGTTGGGAATCCTCGTGCTGGTGACCATCGTGCACTATTACGCGTCCTGCCACCTGACCGCGGTGACCGCGCTCAAGCAGCTCGACAGCGAGTTCGAAGCGGTATCGGCCTCGCTCAAGGTGCCCTTCTACACCACCTTCCTGAAGGTCACCGTGCCGGCGTGCCTGCCCGCCATCCTGGAAATCTCCCGTTACCTGTTCATCAACGCGATGACCACCGTCTCGGCCGTGGTCTTCCTGTACGGCGCGGATACCAAGCTGGCCTCGGTGGAAATCGTCAACCTGGACGAGAGCGGCGATATCGGCCCGGCCGCCGCCATGGCGACGCTGGTGGTGCTGACCTCCGCCTTCGCCTGCCTGCTGTACTACCTGCTGCAGCGCGTGCTGGACGCCAAGACCCAGGCCTGGCGGCAATCCGGGCGCAACGACTAAACGACTAAACAACTAGACAACCCATCGACCAATCGACTAACCGGCATCCGGCCGGAGATCCCGGCCGAAGCCAACCACTCCCCTGATCCCAATCCAGGAGCACTCCATGATCCGCGGCAACGACCCCATCCTGCTGACCCCCGGCCCCCTCACCACCTCGCTCGCCACCAAGCAAGCCATGCTGCGCGACTGGGGATCGTGGGACACCAGCTTCAACGCCATCACGCGCAGCCTGTGCGACGACCTGATCGCCATCGTGCGCGGGCAGGATACGCACGTCTGCGTGCCCATGCAGGGCAGCGGCACCTTCTCGGTGGAAGCCGCCATCGCCAACGTGGTGCCCCGCGACGGCAAGGTGCTGGTGCCGCAGAACGGCGCCTACTGCCAGCGTATCCTCAAGATCTGCAAGGTGCTGGGGCGCGCCAGCGTGGAGCTGCAGATCCCCGAAGACCAGCCCGCCACCGCCGCGCTGATCGAAGCCGCGCTGCTGCGCGATCCGTCGATCACGCACGTGGCGCAGGTGCACTGCGAAACCGGCGCCGGCGTGCTCAACCCGCTGCCCGAGATCGCCGCGCTGTGCGCGCGCCTGGGCAAGGGCCTGATCGTCGATGCCATGAGCTCCTTCGGCGCTCTGGAGATCGACGCGCGCACCATGCCGTTCGACGCGCTGGTGGCCGCCACGGGCAAGTGCATCGAAGGCGTGCCGGGCATGGGCTTCGTGCTGGTAAAGAAAAGCGTGCTGGAAGCCAGCCAGGGCAACAGCCACTCGCTGGCGCTGGACCTGTACGACCAGTACACCTATATGCAGAAGACCACGCAGTGGCGCTTCACCCCGCCCACGCATGTGGTCGCCGCCTTCCGCGCCGCGCTCGACCAGTTCCTGGAAGAAGGCAGCCAGCCGGTACGCGGCGCGCGCTATCGCGCCAACTACCAGACGCTGGTGGGCGGCATGGCCGACCTGGGCTTTCGCCCCTTCCTCTCGCCCGAGGTACAGGCACCCATCATCGTCACCTTCCACGCACCGGACGACGCGCGCTATGACTTCAAGACCTTCTACGCCAAGGTGCGCGAGCGCGGCTACATCCTCTACCCCGGCAAGCTGACGCAGGTGGAAACCTTCCGCGTGGGCTGTATTGGCGCGATCGACGCCAATGAAATGCGCAATGTGGTGAGCGCAATCGGCGAAACGCTGGCGGAAATGGGGATCAAGATGCAGGCACCGCTGGCGCGGGCGGCTTGAGGCATTTGCGGAGCCGCCGCCCCGGCGAGCGCCCACCCTCTCCCCCGGCCCCTCTCCCGCAGGCGGGAGAGGGGAGCCAACCAGCGGCAAGATCAATCAACTGTGGTAGCCGTGTTTCCCGCCCGAAGGGGCGGGAAACACCCACGCGCGATGCGAAGCGAGCCGTGAAGGTGTGCCAAGGCCGTATGGGGCGCCTCGGGATTTCACGAAAAGAGCGGAAAAGAGGGACCCATGTTTGAGTATCGCCTTAAGGCGATGCGAGTTTGGGTCCCGGCCGCTCTTTTCGTGAAATCCCGAGGGGGTGTCGCCCCATCCGGCGCGCCTTTTTTGCCTACTTTTTTGGCAAGACAAAAAAGTAGGTCGCCGCCCCGCAGGGGTGGTGAAACTGCCTTTGACTTTAATCCTTTGAAGTTGCAGTTGCAGTTGCAGTTGCTCTTAGCCCCCCAACACCCCCACCAATGCCCCTCCCCACCAACTTCCACGCCACAGCCTTCCTAGCCGTCATGCTCTCCGCCATGATGCACGCATCATGGAACGCCATCGTCAAGATCGGCGGCGACCGCCTGTCGTCGATGGCACTGATCGACAGCTTCTGCTTCCTCGTGGCCTTGCCGATGGTGTCCCTGGTGCCGCTGCCAGCGCCCCAGGTCTGGCCCTTCCTGCTGGCCACCGTCACGCTGGAAGTCGGCTACAAGCTATCGCTGGTGGCCGCCTACAACCGCGGCGACTTCAGCCAGGCCTATCCCCTGATGCGCGGCTCGGCCCCGCTGATGGTCGCCGTGATCCTGCTGCTGACCGGCGCCGAGCAGCTCGGGTTCGGCGGCTACGCTGGCATTGCCATGATCTGCCTCGGCCTGGTCAGCCTGGTGCGCTGGCGCAGCCAGTCGCCCGACCTGATGGCATTCGCCCTGATGGCGGGCGCCTGCCTGGCCGGCGGCACGGTGATCGACGGCACGGCCGTCAAACGCTATGGTGAAGTGTTTTCATACATCGCCTGGCTGCAACTGCTGTCGCATATCTTCATGCCCAGCTATGCCTTCACCCGGCGCGGCAGCACCCTGCTTACCCTGTTCCGCCAGGAATGGAAGCGTGCGTCGATCGGCGGCATCAATCGCGTCGGCTCCTATGCGCTGATGCTCTGGGCCATGACGCTGGCGCCCGTAACCAAGCTGGCCGCGCTGCGCGAATCGAGCGTGATCTTTGCCGCGCTGCTTGGGCACTTTTTGTTGCGCGAGCCGTTTGACAAGCGGCGCCTGGTGGCGACGGTGCTGGTCGTGGCGGGGATTGTGACGCTGCAACTGGCGCGCTAGCTTAGCCGGCGCGGCGCGATGGCTTTGTCTTTGGCGCTGCAACTGGCCCGCAGCTTGCGCGAAGCTCGAAGCTGGTAGGCAGCAAGACCGGCGTGGTCCGGTGCGGGTCTTTGATCTGCTCGAGCAACACCTCGGCGGCACGCTGGCCCAGCAGCGCTGGGTCGCGCAGCACGGACGCGATCGGCGGATCGTACATCCGGGATAGCGCAACATCATCGCAACACACTAGCGACAGTTGCTCGCCCAAGCGCAAGCCGCGCTGGCGTACGGCACGCAAGGCCCCTTCGAGCAACTGATTACCACCGAGAATCACCGCGGTGGGCGGCCTCGCGTCGGCCAGAAAGCCTTCCATCGCACTCTCCCCATGCTCGGGCGACAGGCTGCCGGAGTCGACCATCACATCCGGCGCCAGCCCCAGCGCGCGAAAGGCATCTTCCACCGCCCGGATCCGCTCCCGAGACGGACGCACATCGTGGCCGACCGCCAAGCCGATGCGCCGGTGCCCTTGCCGCAGCAAATGCCGCGTCGCCTCGCCCATGCCAAGGTAATGATCGGAGAGCACATAGTGCACATCGAGATCGCCCGCCATGGCGCGGTCGATGACCACTACCGGCGCGGTGGCGCTGGCAAGTGCCGCAATCGTCGCGGCGTTGTCCTCCAGCGCGGGCAGCACGATCAATCCGTCGACCTGCCGCTGCAGCAGCACTTCAATGCGCTGCGCGTCCACGTCCGGCGCCCCACCGGAATTGGTCAGAAGGACGGAATAACCGGCCGCGCTCAGCACGCTTTCCGCACCCCCGACGATCGAGGCCAGCAAGGGATTGGTAATGTCGGACCCGACGAATCCGATTGACTTCGTGGTCCGCCGGCGCAGGTTTTGCGCCATCAGGTTCGGCATATAGCCGAGTTCGCGCGCCGCCTGCATCACCCGCTCGGTCAACTGCGGGCTGGATCCCGGCTGGCCGGAAAGCACCCGCGACACGGAGGCGATGCCGACACCCGCGCGTTCGGCGACCTCCTTGATGCCGGCGCGCCTGGTTTCGGAAGAAGAAGGCTTGTTGCTCATTCGGGGCGAATTTCAAATCTGCTCTTGACGCCCTGAAGTATGCCATCTATTCTTTGGAAACGTTTCCGGAAACGTTTCCAAACATGAATCGAGTTACTGGCCAGGCGCTATCCGGCCGCTGGAACTACAAGTCCGCCTTCGTCGAAGTGCCGGATCAGCAATCGAAAGGATCAGAATGAGGATCACCAAAGTCGAGGCCCTGCACGTCGGGCAGTTCATGTTTGCCCGCGTCAGCACGGATGAGGGCATCGTTGGCGTTGGCGAGTCGGGTGCCTGGGGCCAGCTGGAGGCCTCGGCCGCGGCTATCCGGCGCTTTGCGCAATACCTGGAGGGGAAAGACCCGTTCGACATCGAGCACCACTGGAACGTGATGCATCGGTTCGGCTACTTCCAGGGCATCGCCATCAACTCGGCCATCTCCGCGATCGATATCGCCCTGTGGGACATCAAGGGCAAGGCGCTGAATGTGCCGATCTACCAGTTGCTGGGCGGCCCGGTGCGCACCAAGGCACGCATTTACGGGCATATCTACGAGAGCAGCATCGAGAAGATCCTGGTGGAATGCAAAGCGAAGATGGAGGCGGGTTTCACGGCCTTTGGCCACCTCAACCCCTTCCTCGATGAAGGCAATGACCAGGTCTACTTCAAGACGCATATCAAGAAGATGCGCGATGCCATCGACAACGTGCACCGCATGCGGGAAGTCGTCGGCGACCGCGTGGACTTGCTGATCGAACTGCATCGCCGCCTGACGCCGGCGGAAGCCGTAGTGTTCGCCCGCGGCATCGAAGACACGCATCCGATGTTTATCGAAGATCCGATCCGGCCCGAAGGCCCGGATGGCATGACGCGCGTCGCCGGGAAAATCCATATTCCCATCGCAACCGGCGAGCGCTTCACCTCCATCTACGAATTCCAGGCGCTGCTGAGCCGCAATAGCGTGGAATACGCCCGAGTGGACCCGTGCGTCTGCGGCGGCATCACCGGCGCGCGCAAGGTGGCGGCCATGGCGGAGGCCCATCATGTGCAAGTGGTGCCACACAACCCGCTCTCGCCGATCGGGCTCGCCGCCTGCCTGCAGCTGGATGCCGCCATCCCCAACTTTGCAATCCAGGAATACGCCACGGGTTTCGAGGCCGGCATCTTCGAGTCGCGGCCGGAGCACCTGGGCACCAATATCGTGGACCAGGTCCCGCTGCCGCTGAACGGCTTCGTCGACATTCCCACCGGTCCGGGACTCGGCATGAACCTGGTGCCGGATGCGCAGAAAATCCGCCCGCCGCTGTCCAGGCCGATCTCGATGCGCCCGCATCTCGATGGCTTCGTCGTCGATCAATAAGCCAGCCGAAGGCCAGGGGGGCGGGTACGTTCGCGCCCGCCCCTCCGTGCCGTGACAAGCGGAACACGCCGCATGGAATCGGCAAGACTGATGCGCCAAAAAAAATCAGCATGGGCACGGAAGTCGTCGCCGTAGTGACTTCCCTTTCACCAAAGCGGCATCGGTTCGCGAAGCCCCAGGAGACAAACATGAAAACCCTATCCGTCCTCGGCCTGCTGTTCAGCGCAGTCTGCGCAGTGGCCGCCCAGGCCGCGGAAACCTATCCGACCAAGACAGTAACGATCGCCGTGCCCTATGCGCCGGGTGGTTCCACCGACTATGTCACGCGGGCCATAGCGCGCTATATGGGTGAAGCGTATCGGCAGCCATTCCTCGTCGAAAACAAGCCCGGTGCAAGCGGCACGATCGCCATGGCTTACGTGGCGAAGGCTGAGCCGAATGGCTATACGCTGCTGGCTACCGAGATGACGACCACAGTCGTTCCCGCCCTCTTCTCCAAGCTGACCTTCGACCCACTCCGTGACTTTATGCCGATCGCGCAATTCGCCGAAGCACCCTACGTGCTCGTGGTGAATCCGAAGGTGCCCGCGCATAACCTGAAGGAGCTGATCGAGTACGCCAGGCAAAATCCCGGCAAGGTTACGTTCGGATCCGGCGGTCCGGGCAGCGGCCCTCATGTCGCCGGCGAACTGCTCAAGTCCGTTGCAAAGATCGATATCAGCCACGTTCCCTATAAGGGTTCCGGGCCGGCGTTGAACGACTTGCTCGGAGGCCAGATCGACATCCTGATTACCGCGGCACCGACCGTGGCCGGCTTCATCGAGTCAGGTAAGTTGCGCGCCATCGCCGTGGCCAGCGACAAGCGGATTCCGATGATGCCATCGGTGCCTTCCGCCGCCGAGTCGGGCGTACCGGGCTTCAAGGTTAGCAACTGGTTTGGCCTCACCGCGCCGCGCGGCACGCCCGTGGAAGTACAAAGGAGCCTGTATGCGAAGGTGCGAGAGATGCTGAAGAATGCCGCGATGCTGAAAAACCTTGAATCCGCGGGCGCCCTCCCGGCGGAGCTGGGCCCGGAGGACTTCGGCAAGAAGATTACTGCCGAGGCGCAGCGCTGGAGCAAGCTGCTGAAGGCGAGCGGGGCAAAACTGGATTAAGCCTTGATACGCCGCTAGTTACGAATGCCGTTCCGGAAGTACAATCAAATTGTCTCGTTTTCCGGAACGGAGTCCGAATTGAAATCGGCCACAGTAGCAACACAAAGAAAAGCGCCTTCCGAGGCACCCAAGGGAAAGCCCGCCAAGGCACCGCGCGCGGCGACGGCCCCCTTGCGGCTGGAAGAACCGGCCGCCACGGCGCCGGTTCCGAGCGTCGCGGCCGATGCAGCGGCGGACCGCGATACCCCCACGCTACGCGCCTTCGCCCTGCTTGAATTCCTGGTCGCCGCCGACCGGCCCTTGTCGCTGGCGGAAATCATGCAGGGCTTCGAAGCGCCCAAGGCCTCGCTGCACCGCATGCTCGGCGCGCTCGAAGCCGGCGGCCTGGTGATCCGCGAGCCGGGCGCGCGCAATGCCTATGCCGTGGGGCCGCGCCTGTCGCGCCTTGGCGTGGCCATCGTCACGCATTCGGGTACCCGGCAGTTGCGCCACGCCATTCTGGCGCGGCTGGTGGCGGACATCGGCGAGACGGTCAACCTGACCATGCTGCACGAGACCTCTGTGCTGTACCTGGACCGCATGGAGGCGCCGTGGCCGCTGCGGCTGGACCTGAAGCCGGGCTCGCGCGTGCCGCTGCATTGTTCGGCCAGCGGCAAGCTGTTGTTGTCACTGCTGCCGCGCGAGCAGCGCAGCGCGCTGGTGCGGCAGTTGCCGCTGGAGCGCTTTACCCCCAACACGGTCACCAATGTGGAACTGCTCGAAGCCGAGCTGGACCGCAGCGCGCACAAGCAACTGGGCGTGGACAACGAGGAATTTGTCGCGGGGATTTCCTGCGTGGCCGTGCCCGTGCGCGACGAGCGCGGGCAGGTGGTGGCGGCGCTGGCGGTGCATGCGCCGACGGCGCGATCGCCGCTGTCGCGGTCGTTGGAGTTTGTGCCGAGGTTGCAGGAGACAGCGAGGGAGTTGGCGGGGACGTTTTAATAGGGGATCAAGACAGCACGATGGCATTCAAACCGTGAACACGCCGGAATGCAGCATCTCCCGTCAAGAGCACATGCTGCGCCCCCAACTGCAGACAGGTTGCCGCTTGCAAGGCATCTGGGGTGCGCAATCCATGCCGTACACGGATCGCTGCGGCCACCACCACCACCTCTCGGTTCAACTGTTCCATAAAATCTGCTCAAAGTTGAGCATTGGATTTATCCGCACTTCGTTGACGCGGCTTGCGCCGCCCAACTG